>NZ_JBFAXR010000202.1:0-10457 GCF_040680895.1 Streptomyces sp. NPDC051940
GAGCGCACCCGCGCGGCCACGCCGCCGCCGTCACACCGGCCCGGCCCGCCGCGCCGCCCGCGGCTCACACCGGCTGCCGCACCCCGCGCCGGCGGTACGTCGACGGGTTCACGCCGTAGTGGGCCTTGAAGCGGCGGGTGAAGTGGCTCTGGTCCGGCCAGCCGACCGCCGTGCCGATCTGGGCCACCGGATGGTCCGTCGCCGCCAGCAGGACCGCCGCCGTCTCGGCCCGGTGATGGGCCAGATAGGCCATGGGCGGCAGGCCCGTGTTCGTCTTGAAGAGGCGGACCAGGTAGTTCGGGGCCAGATGGCAGGCGTCGGCCAGGTCCTGCAGCGTCCAGGCGCGGGTCAGTTGCGCCTCCAGGAGGCGGATCGCGCGCAGCACCGCCGGATGCGTGTACCCCGAGGCCGCACGGGCGCCACCCGCCGTACGGGCCAGCAGGCCCAGCGCCAGCGTCAGCCGCCCCACCACGTCCGCCCGGTGCAGCCCGTCCGGCCGCTGGTCGCGCACTTCCGAGAGCGCCTCCAGGTGTACGACGTACTCGGCGAGCGTCCGTGCGTCCAGGCGGAGCGTGAGCGTGCCCTGGTGGCCCGGGGTGTACGGGCCGTCGTACAACAGGTGCGAGAGGAGGGGGTCCTCGCGGGTCCACGCCAGTTCGCGGCGCAGCATCTCCGGCGCGAAGCAGCAGTTGAAGACCTCGAGCCGGTCGCAGTCCTCAAGCGCGTGCCACGCCCCCGGCCGCAGCAGCCACACGTCGCCCGCCGACAGCCGGTGCTCGCCCAGCGGCGACAGGTGCGTGCCGGTACCGCCCACCACGGTCAGGATCTCGATGAAGCTGTGCGTGTGCACCGGATGGCTGTCGAGGTGCAGATGACGGCCCGCACCGGCGGTGATCTCGTCGGTGAAGAAGATCAGGCCGCTCTCCAGGGCCACCGGCAACTCGGACATGCGGCACACCATAAGGCGCCCGGGTCCCGCCGGTCACCGGCCGTGCACCGGGAACTCCACCGGGCGGGCCGGCCGCCCGTCAGGTTAGGAACGTCCAAGCGGCGGTTCATCCCGGCCTAACAGCTCCGCAGGTCAGCGGCGCACTATCGCTGCGTGCCACAGACAGACTTCGCCAGGGATCAACCACCGCCCCCCGCCCGCTGGGCCGCCCGGTGGATCGGCAACCCCGACTGGGAGGCCGCCGTCCGCGACGGCGCCGGAGCGGCGGCCGCGCTGCCGGTCTTCACCACGCGGTTCACGGTCGAGCGGCCCGTACGCAGCGCGCACCTGCACCTCACCGCGCTCGGCGTGTACGACGCCACCCTCAACGGCCAACCGGTCGGCACCGCCGTCCTGGAGCCGCCGTACACCGACTACTCCCGCCGCCTCGTCCACCGCGGTTACGACGTGACCGCCCTGCTGCGCGACGGCGAGAACACCCTCGCCGTCGAGGTCGGCACCGGCATGGCCCACATCCCGCCCACCCCGGGCCGCTACCAGAAGCTCACCCGCTCCGACGGCCCGCCCCGGCTCCTCGCCCAGCTGGAGGTCGACTTCGGGGACGCCGGCGGCCCGACGGTGATAGCCACCGACGCGACCTGGTTCACCGCCCTCGGCCCCACCACCTTCTCCGGCTGGTACGGCGGCGAGGACCACGACGCCCGCCGCACCCCGGAGCGCCGGCGGCCCGCCGTCGACCTCGGCCCCGCCGCCGACGGCCCCCGGCTCACCCGCAGCACCGCCCCGCCCGTCGAGGTGGTCGACACCCTCCCCACCCGCGCCGTCACCGAACCGAAGCCCGGTGTGTACGTCTTCGACCTGGGCGTGAACTTCGCCGGCCGGCAGCGCCTGACCGTCGGCGGACCCGCGGGCACCCGCGTCGTGATGCGGCCCGGCGAGGTCCTCGGCCCCGACGGCCTGGTCGTCCAGGACCCGGACGGCACCGGCGGGCCCATCTGGGACACGTACGTCCTGAGCGGCGCCGGCACCGAGACCTGGCGACCCCGCTTCCGCTACCACGGCCTGCGCTACCTGCAGGTCGAGGGCCTGCCCGGGCCGCCCGGCGCCGACACCGTCACCGGCGAGGTGCTGCGCGCCGCCAACCGGCCGGCCGGCTCCTTCACCTGCTCCAGCGACCTGCTCAACACCCTGCACGCGATGGTCGACCGGGCCGTCCAGTCCAACATGTTCTCCGTCCTCACCGACTGCCCGCACCGCGAGAAGCTCGGCTGGCTGGAGCAGATCCACCTGGTCTTCGGCCCGATCGCCTTCGGTTACGACGTCGCCGACTACTACCGCGAACTGCTGCGGACCGTCGCCGAGGCGCAGACCCCCGAGGGGCTCGTCCCGGACATCGCGCCCGAGTACACGGTGTTCGAGGGCGGCTTCCGCGACGACCCCAACTGGGGCGGCGCCCTCGTCCTCGTGCCCTGGCTGCTGTACCGCCGGTACGGCGACACCGGCACGCTCCGCGAGCACTACCCGGCCATGCGGCGCTACGCCGACTACCTCACCGGACTGGCCCGCGGCCACCTCCTCGACCACGGCCTCGGCGACTGGGCGGCCTCCGACGAGTCCACCCCGCGTGGCGTCACCGCCACCTTCGGCTATCTGCGGGTGGTGGAGACCCTGCACCGGATCGCCGCCGTGCTCGGCGAGGAGGTGGACGCCGCCCGCTACAAGGAGCTGGCCGCCCGGATCGGCGAGGCGTTCCACACGGCGTACTACCGGCCCGCCGAGCAGCGCTACGGCGTCGGCAACCAGGCGTGCGACGCCCTCGCCCTCGACCTCGGGGTGGTGCCCGCCGACGTACGCCGGAAGGTGCTGGACCACCTCGTCGCGGACATCCGCGCGCACGGCGACCACTTCACCGTCGGGGAGATCCCGCTGCCGTCCCTGCTGCGGGTGCTGGCCGACGCCGGCCGGCACGACGTGATCTGGGACGTCGTCACCCGCCCCGGCCACCCGGGCTGGGGCCATCTCGCCGCGAGCGGGGCCACCGCCCTGCCCGAGTACTGGGACGGACCCGAGGGCCACGGCTCGCAGAACCACTTCATGCTCGGCGTGATCGACGAGTGGTTCACCGCCCACCTCGCCGGCATCCAGCAGGCCGACGGCTCCGCCGGCGGACGCGACCTCGTCATCCGCCCCGTCCTCGCCGGCGATCTGACCCGGGTCGAGGCGGAGCACCACGGACCCACCGGGACCGTCCGGTCCGCCTGGCGGCTGGCCGAGGGCCGGCTGCGGCTGGAGGTGACCGTCCCCGAGGGCAGCACCGCCACCGTCCACGTGCCGGCGCGCCGCGGGTCCACCGGCTGGGGGACCGTCGTCGCGCCGGCCCGGGCGGAACGGACCGGTTCGCTCCGGTTCCGCGTCGGCCCAGGTCAGTGGGTTTTCCAAGGAGCGCCCGAGGCTTCGATCCAGGGGCTATGACCGCGCCCCTCCCGGCCCCTACTATTCGCCCGTTCAGCAGCAAGGAGACCGTTGTGAGACGCACGACCGCCCGCCTCCCGATAGCCGCCCTGGCGGCCCTGATCACCGCCGCCCTCGCCGGCTGCGGCAACCCGACCGCCGGCGGCTCCGGCTCCGGCCCGCTCCCCGAGGCGTCCGCCGACATGGACCTGAAAGGCGTCACGCTCACCGTCTGGCAGTCGAACACCCTGCAGGCCGGGTACAAGACGCTCTTCGAGGAGTTCGAGAAGGAGACGGGGGCGCGGATCAGGTCCGAGGTCTTCCCCGACCCGTACGAGTCGAACCTGCTCACCAAGTGGACCACCGGGACCCGCCCCGACCTGATGGTCTTCCAGTCCACGGCCAGCTATCTGCAGCGGCTCAACCCCAAGAAGAACCTCTACGACCTCTCCGGCCAGGACTTCGTCGCCAAGCAGAGGTTCGGCCTCGCCGACTCGGCCTCCGTGTACGACGGCAGGAACTACGGGCTCACGCTGGAGCCGCCGAGCGTGTTCGGCCTCTGGTACAACAAGGAGGTCCTCGCCGCGAGCGGTCTGAAGCCCCCCACGAACCTCGCCGGGCTGCACACCGTCTGCGCCGCGCTGAAGCGGAAGAACCCCGGAGTCGCCCCGCTCTACGATGCCGGCGGCGACCAGTGGACCACGCAGATCCTGCCGTTCATGCTCTGGGCCGACGCCATGAAGGGCGGGCTCCAGGACGGGCTCAACACCAACAAGGCCCGGTGGACCGACCCGGCGGTCGTCGACTCCCTGAAGGCGTACAAGAAGCTCGTCGCGGACGGCTGCTTCAACAAGAACCTGAGGACCGGCACCTACGCCGAGCAGGAGGAGCTCTTCGCCGCCGGCAAGGTCGCCATGATCCCCCAGGGCACCTGGGTCAGCGCGGACTTCGTGAAGTCCGTCGGCGTGGAGAGGATGAACAAGTCGATGGGCTGGCAGGCGCTGTCCGCCTCGACGCCGACCGCCGCGTACGCGACGACCTTCTCCGTGCAGATGCCCCGCACCGGCGACCGGAAGCGGGAGCAGGCGGCCCTCGCCTTCCTGAAGTTCGCCTCGGGCCCCGCGTACCAGAAGTTCGTCGACGTACAGAAGCAGGCCCCCACACTCGACGGGTTCACCACCCCGGCCGAGGTGCCGGAGGCGACCGGCGCCGCGTACGCCGCGCTGCAGGGCGGGACGGACAGCGCTCCGCAGCTGTTCGCGGCCGACTTCGGGCCGTTCCCCACCTACATGAGCAAGCTGATCAACGGCACCTCCTCGCCCGAGCAGGTCGCCGGTGATCTGCAGGCCGCCTGGACGAAGAGCGCCAAGGCCGTGGGCCTGCCCGGCTTCTGAGCCCGAACATCCCTCCACTCCACCCGAGAGAGATCCGTGCCCATGACCGCGTCCACGCTCAGGCAACGGGCGGGAACCGCCGGGTTCCTGCTGCCGGCGCTGCTCGTCGTGACCGTCTTCTACGCCGTGCCGAACCTGCTGAACTTCGCGCTGGCGTTCACCGACTGGTCGTCGTACAGCGACACCGTCCGCTTCACCGGACTCGCGAACTTCCGCGAGCTGCTGCACGAGGGGGCGCTGGTCAACGACCTGCGCGTGACCGTCGTGTACGCCGTGGTGGTGATGGTCGCGCAGAACCTGGCGGGCCTGGTGCTGGCCTTCGCCCTGGAGCGTTCGTGCCGGACGCACGGGTTCTTCCGGGCGGTGTTCTTCCTGCCCGTGCTCATCTCGCCGCTGGCGGCGGGCTACGTCTTCAAGGCGCTGCTCGCCGACGACGGCCCCCTCAACCGCGCGCTGGGCGTGCAGGTGTCCTGGCTCGGCTCCACCACCTGGACCATCGTGGTGGTGGCGCTGGTCAACGCCTGGAAGTTCATGGGCGTCAACATGCTCGTGTACATCGCGGGGCTGAACGCGATCCCCCGCGAACTGCTGGAGGCCGCCCGCGCCGAGGGCGCGAGCCGGTGGCAGGTGATCCGCTCGGTGCAGCTGCCGCTGCTCGCCCCGGCGATCACGTTCAACTTCGTCACCACGCTGATCGGCGCCTTCAACACCTTCGACATCGTCTTCGCGATGACCGGGGGCGGCCCGGGCGACTCCACCCAGGTGCTGAACTCCTTCATCCAGCAGCAGTACGCCCAGGGCTACTACGGCTACTCGATCTCCATGGCCCTGCTCCTGCTGCTGCTCGTGTGCGCGGTGGCCTTCCCCGTCCTGGCCACCCTGCGCCGCCGGGAGGTGGACCTGTGACCGCCGGGACCCGGGCCGTGAAGTACGCCCTGCTCACCGCCGCCGCCCTCCTCCTCGTCGGCGCGCCGGTGTGGCTGGTGCTCGTCAACGCCGCCAAACCGTTCGCCGAGGCCAGGACGCCGGACTTCTCCCTGCCCGAGCAGTGGGCGCTGGCGGACAACTTCCATACCGTGCTCACCGAGGGCCGCGCGGGCACCGGGCTGCTCAACAGCCTGCTGATCACGGGCAGTTCGGTGGCGTTCATCCTGGTCGCCGGTTCCATGGCCGCCTGGATCTTCGCCCGCAGCGCCTCGCGGACCGTACGTGCCGTGTTCTACGCCGCCATCGTCGGCATCCTCGTCCCCGCCCCGGTGATCACGTCGGTCTACCTCGACGCCCAGCTGGGCCTGCAGGGCTCCCGGCTGTCCCTGATCGGCCTGTACGCCGGGGTCTACCTCTCCCTGGCGATCTTCCTGATCACCGGATTCGTCCGGACCATCCCCCGGGAGCTGGAGGAGGCCGCGCACCTGGACGGGGCCGGCCGGCAGCGGGTGTTCTGGACGATCGTCTTCCCGCTGCTCGGGCCGGTGCTCTTCGCGGCCGGGATCGTGCTGTGGGTCTACCTCTGGAACGACTTCTTCTACGCCTTCTTCCTCCTCGGCGGCGAGGACAAGCAGACGCTCCCGCTCGGCCTGTTCGCCGTCGTCAGCTCCAACTCGCACTCCACCAACTGGAACTACGTCTTCGCCGACGTCATCGTCGTCAGCCTGCCGCTGGTCCTGGTCTTCGTACTCGGACAGCGCCGCATCCTGGCGGGCGTGATGGCGGGCGGCATCAAGGGCTGACCCGCGCGTCGGCCGCGAAGGAGAGGATCGCCGTGAGACTCCCGAACCGCACCGCGAAGGCACTGGCGGCACTGCTCGGCACGGTGGCCGCGCTGGCACCGGTCCCGGCGGCGGCAGACCAGAGCGCCGTCGCCACCGTCACCGTGTCCGCCGCCTACGGCACCGACGCCGGCGCCCTGGACAAGGACCTGCTCCTGGGCGCCTCGCAGGGCGGCTACCTGTCCCTGCGGAACCTGCACGTCCTCGCCGACCACGCCGGCGAGCTGGCCGGCCTGGGGCTGCGCGAGATCCGCGTCGACCACGTCTTCGACGACGAGTTCTACGGCGTGGTGAAGACCCCGACCAGCTACGACTTCACCAAGCTCGACTCCGTGCTGCTGCCGCTCGCCGACGCCGGCATCAAGCCCTGGATCAGCCTCAGCTACACACCCGCGGCCCTCGGCCCGGGACTCTTCGCGCCGCCCACCGACAACGCCGCCTGGGCCCGGGCGGTCACCGCGACGGTCGAGCACTACGAGGCCCTCGGCCACACCGGCTGGAACTGGGAGGTCTGGAACGAACCCGACCACCAGGCCGGCTTCTGGACCGGCACCGCCGCCCAGTACAACGCCCTGTACCAGGCGAGCGCACAGGCCGTACGCCAGGCCGACCCGACCGCGCGGGTCGGTGGGCCGGGGGTCGCGACGCCCACGACGGGGCTGCTGTACACCTGGCTCGACTATCTGGCGGCCAACCCGTCCGTACCCTGCGACTTCGTCTCCTGGCACTCGTACGGACCGGGCGACTTCGCCTCCACCGCACAGATCCGCAGCGAACTCTCCCGGCGCGGGATCCCGGAGAAGAAGCTGTACGTCACCGAGTGGAACTCGACCTTCGAGATGGCCAACGGCCCCGGCACCTGGCCCGACACCCACCAGACGGCGTCCTACGCCGCACACCGACTGTTCGGGGCGCTCGACGAGCCCGGCCTCGACGGGGTGTTCTTCTTCAGCGGGCTGGAGGGCTGGGCACCGCGCAAGGACTTCAACGGCGACCTCGGCATGATGACGGCCGACGGCCGGACCAAGGCGGTGGGCAACCTCTTCGCCATGCTCGGCTCCCTCGGCGGCACCAGGCTCACCACCACGGTGGCCGGCGCCACCGGAACGGCCGCCCACGCACTGGTCACCGCCGACCCGGCGACGCGCAGGGTCACCGCCCTGCTCTGGAACGACACCCTGGACGCCGTACCCTTCCAGCTCGCCCTCTCCGCCCTGCCCTACGCGGGCGGGAACGTCGCCGTCACCCGCACCGACATCGACGCCGTCGCCGGCAACTCCTGGACGGACCGGGCCGCCGGTCTGCAGGCCCAGCGCCCGATGCCGCACGAGCGGCTGCGCCCCTCGTCCCGCACGGTCCTAGGCCCGACGCAGAGCTGGTCCACCTCCCTGACCCTGGCCCCGAACGCCACCACCCTGATCGAACTCACCCCCACCGCCGAGACCACGGGTACGAAGCCGCTCCCCGACGTCACCACCACCGTCGACGCGGCCCGCGACGCCGCCGTGTCGTACAGCTCGCAGTACACCGACACCTCCCAGGGCTGGTTCCCGGCCGCCCTCACCGACGGACGCCGCCACAGCCTCGCCGCCGCCAACGCGGACGGCCCGACGATGGGCTGGACCTCGGCCGGGCACACCTCCGCCGCGGCCACCGAGCACGTCCAGGTGGACCTCGGCTCGCGGCAGCCCTTCGACGCCGTCACCCTGTGGCCGCGCGACGACCAGGCCGGCGACGGGTACGCCTTCCCGGCCGACTTCACCGTCGCCGGCTCCAACGACGGCTCGACCTGGACGACGCTCGTCACCCGCACCGGCTACGGCGACGGCTCCCCGGTGCGCGGGGCGCGGACCTTCGCCGTCCCCGGCGCCTCGTACCGCCACGTCCGCGTCACCGCCACCCGGCTGGGCCTGCCGTTGGCCGAGGCGGGCGGGCCGGCGTACCGCTTCCAGCTCGCCGAACTCGAGGTCACCCGGCAGGCGGTGAACGTACCCGTCGCCAACCCCGGCTTCGAGAGCGGCCAGCTCGGCGGCTGGAACGGCAACGCCTCCGTCACCGCGTCCGGCGCCCGCTCCGGAACACGCGCCGCCACCTTCGCGGGCGCGGGCAACGGGGTGAACACCACGGTCACCGGACTGCGGCCGGACACCACCTACACCTTCTCCGGATACCTGCGCTCCGCCACCGCCGGGGACTTCGTCCACCTGGGCGTGAAGGACTACGGTGGCACGGAGCTGAGCATCCCCGTCGGAGCGGCCTCGTACAGCCCCGTCTCCGTGACCTTCACGACCGGCGCGACCAGCACCACCGCGAATCTCTACGCGTACAAGAACAGCGGCACCGCACAGGCCTGGTTCGACGACTTCATGCTCGTACAGGCCGGCTGACCGGTGCCGTTTCCGGACCCGACCGAGGGAGCCCCCATGACCGCACGTATCCCCGCGACCGCCCGCAAGCCCCGCGTCGGACTCGTCGCCGGCGGACTGGGCGCCTACTGGCCGCAGTTCCCCGACCTGCTGCCGCAGCTGCGGCGGTCCGCGGCGCGGGTGAGTGAGCGCATGACCGAGTTCGACGCCGAGGTCGTCGACGTCGGCTTCATCTCCGACGCCGCCGAGGGCGCGCAGGCCGCCGAACGGCTGCGGGCCGCGGACTGCGACCTCATCGTCGGCTTCCTCACCACCTATATGACGGCCACCATGCTGGCGCCGATAGCCCAGCGCAGCGGCGCGCCCGTGCTGCTGATCAACCTGCAGCCCACCGAGGCGATGGACCACGCCACCTTCGACACCGGGCAGTGGCTCGCGTACTGCGGCGCCTGCCCGCTGCCGGAGATGGCCAACACCTTCGAGCGCCTCGGCGTCGACTTCCGCTCCGTGTCCGGTCATCTGGAGGACGAGCGTGCCTGGCAGCGCATCGGCCGGTGGATCCGCGCGGCGGGCGTGACGTCCGTGCTGAGGAACGGCCGGCACGGGCTGATGGGGCACCTCTATCCGGGCATGTACGACGTGTCCACCGACCTGACCATGGTCACCGCCAATCTGGGTGGGCACGTCGAGGTGCTGGAGTTCGACGACCTCCGGGTGCGCACGGAGAAGGTGACGGACGCGGAGGTGGAGGCCAAGCTCGTCCAGACCCGCAAGACCTTCGACCTCGACGAGACCGTGGACGCCGACGACCTGGCCTGGGCGGCGCGCGTCTCCGTGGGGCTGGACCGGCTGGTCGAGGACTTCGACCTGGACTCGCTGGCGTACTACCACCGCGGACTGGACGGCGAGACGCACGAGCGGCTCGGGGCCGGCATGATCCTCGGCTCCTCGCTGCTCACGGCCCGCGGCATCCCCGCCGCGGGGGAGTACGAGCTGCGCACCTCCCTGGCCATGCTCATCGCCGACCGGCTCGGCGCGGGCGGCTCGTTCACCGAGCTGCAGGCGCTGAACTTCCGCGACGACGTGGTGGAGATGGGCCACGACGGCCCCGGCCATCTCGCGATCAGCGAACGCCGCCCGCTGCTGCGCGGCCTCGGCGTCTACCACGGCAAGCGCGGCTGGGGCGTGTCGGTGGAGTTCGACGTGAAGCATGGGCCGGTGACGGCGGTGGGCCTCGGCCAGACCCGCGACGGGCGCTACCGGCTGATCGCCTCCCAGGGCACGGTGGTCGAGGGCCCGCTGCTGCGCATCGGCAACACGACCTCCCGGGTCGACTTCGGCCGCGATCCGGGGGAGTGGTGCGACGCGTGGAGCGCGAGCGGCGTCGGCCACCACTGGGCGCTGGCGACCGGCCACATCGTGCCGGAGCTGCGGGCGGTGGCGGAGCTCGCGGGGATCGGGCTGGTGGAGGTGGCCGGGGGGTGACCCACCCCGGCGGTAGGGCCGCCGGGGGTGCCCCACCCCCGGC
>NZ_JBFAXR010000203.1:0-10365 GCF_040680895.1 Streptomyces sp. NPDC051940
CACGGCTCACTCGATCCGGTGATGCGCACGCGCAGCGCGGCGGGCTCCGGCGAGTACGTCGAAGCGCCCCCACATACCCCCAAGCCCGTCCGGCGTTTGTGGACTCCGGCCGAAGGCCGGATGCGCGTAAGCCGACGCAACGGAACCGGCGAACCGGCCACACGTCCCCCGGACGGAGGTGCGGAGGCGCGTCAACCCACCCTCCCCGAGCGACGCGAAATGACGTCCAGTAGGGTTTGGTCCGCGTAAACATCCATACCCCATGCCCGCAAGCCCCCCGCAGGGGAGCCGCGGGCCAGAGACTCTCGGGAAGGCGCTACGTGAGTCCCAACGGCTCCGACCGCTCCTCGCGGCGCACGATGCGGCGGAGGCTGCCGCAGGCGCTGGCCGCGGGCCTGGTCCTCGCAACCGCGACCGGTTGCTCATACACCTGGGAGGACTTCCCCCGGCTCGGCATGCCCACTCCGGTCACGGAGGAAGCGCCGCGGATCCTCTCCCTCTGGCAGGGCTCGTGGGCGGCTGCACTCGCCACGGGTGTGCTGGTCTGGGGCCTGATCGTGTGGAGCGTGATCTTCCACCGGCGCGGCCGCACCAAGGTGGAGGTCCCGGCCCAGACCCGGTACAACATGCCGATCGAGGCGCTGTACACGATCGTCCCGCTCATCGTCGTCTCGGTGTTCTTCTACTTCACCGCCCGCGACGAGTCCAAGCTCCTGGAGACCTCCGAGAAGCCGACCCACGTCATCAACGTGGTGGGCTACCAGTGGAGCTGGGGCTTCAACTACCTGAGCGACGTGGACGCGGCGAACCCGCCGAAGGAGATCGAGGCGCTGCCGATCAAGCAGCTCGAGGCGATCCCCTCCGACGGCGTCGGCGGCGTGTACGACTACGGCATCCCGGAGACCGAGAACCCGCAGACGGGCAACCCGGGACCGACGCTGTGGCTGCCGATCGGCGAGAAGGTCCGCTTCGTGCTGACCTCCCGTGACGTCATCCACTCCTTCTGGGTGGTGCCCTTCCTGATGAAGCAGGACGTCATCCCGGGCCACACCAACGTCTTCGAGGTGACCCCCAACCGGGAAGGCACCTTCCTGGGCAAGTGCGCCGAGCTGTGCGGCGTGGACCACTCGCGGATGCTCTTCAACGTGAAGGTCGTCTCGCCGGAGAGGTACCGCGAGCACCTCGCGGAGCTGGCCGAGAAGGGCCAGACCGGTTACATCCCCGCCGGCATCCCGCAGACGGAGAACGCCAGGAACGTGGAGCCCAAGAAGTCATGAGCATCCTCAACGAACCCCAGGGTGCCGCGACCGCAGCTGACGACTCTTACGAGAACGAGCTGCCGGTCCGCCGCAAGAGCCCCGGCAGCGTCGTGGTCAAGTGGCTGACGACCACCGACCACAAGACGATCGGCACGCTCTACCTCTCCACCTCGTTCGTCTTCTTCATCTTCGGCGGCATCCTGGCGCTCTTCATGCGAGCCGAGCTCGCGCGCCCCGGTACGCAGATCATGTCGAACGAGCAGTTCAACCAGGCGTTCACGATGCACGGCACGATCATGCTGCTGATGTTCGCGACGCCGCTGTTCGCCGGTTTCGCGAACTGGATCATGCCGCTGCAGATCGGCGCGCCCGACGTGGCGTTCCCGCGGCTGAACATGTTCGCCTACTGGCTGTACCTCTTCGGCTCGCTGATCGCGGTCGCCGGCTTCATCAGCCCGCAGGGCGCCGCCGACTTCGGCTGGTTCGCCTACACCCCGCTGTCCGACGCCGTCCGCTCGCCGGGCATGGGCGCCGACATGTGGATCATGGGTCTGGCGATGTCCGGCTTCGGTACGATCCTCGGCTCGGTCAACTTCATCACCACGATCATCTGCATGCGGGCCCCCGGCCTGACGATGTTCCGGATGCCGATCTTCACCTGGAACGTGCTGCTCACCGGTGTGCTGGTGCTGCTGGCCTTCCCGGTGCTGGCCGCCGCGCTCTTCGCGCTGGAGGCGGACCGCAAGTTCGGGGCGCACGTCTTCGACCCGGCGAACGGCGGAGCGCTGCTCTGGCAGCATCTGTTCTGGTTCTTCGGGCATCCAGAGGTGTACATCATCGCGCTGCCGTTCTTCGGCATCATCTCCGAGATCATCCCGGTGTTCTCGCGCAAGCCGATGTTCGGCTACATCGGCCTGGTCGGCGCGACCATCTCGATCGCCGGTCTGTCCGTGACGGTGTGGGCGCACCACATGTACGTCACCGGCGGCGTCCTGTTGCCGTTCTTCTCCTTCATGACGCTGCTCATCGCGGTGCCGACGGGTGTGAAGTTCTTCAACTGGATCGGCACGATGTGGAAGGGCTCGCTGTCCTTCGAGACACCGATGCTGTGGACCATCGGCTTCCTGGTGACCTTCACCTTCGGCGGTCTGACCGGTGTCATCCTGGCCTCGCCGCCGCTGGACTTCCACGTCTCCGACTCGTACTTCGTGGTGGCGCACTTCCACTACGTCGTGTTCGGCACGGTCGTCTTCGCGATGTTCGCCGGCTTCCACTTCTGGTGGCCGAAGATGACGGGCAAGATGCTCGACGAGCGGCTCGGCAAGATCACCTTCTGGACGCTGTTCGTCGGTTTCCACGGCACGTTCCTCGTCCAGCACTGGCTGGGCGCGGAGGGCATGCCGCGGCGTTACGCCGACTACCTGGCGGCCGACGGCTTCACCGCGCTGAACACCTTCTCCACGATCAGCTCCTTCGTCCTCGGCCTGTCGATGCTGCCGTTCTTCTACAACGTCTGGAAGACCGCCAAGTACGGCAAGAAGGTCGAGGTCGACGACCCGTGGGGGTACGGCCGTTCGCTGGAGTGGGCGACGTCCTGCCCGCCGCCGCGGCACAACTTCCTCACCCTGCCGCGGATCCGCTCCGAATCGCCGGCGTTCGACCTGCACCACCCGGAGCTCTCCCGCGACATGCTTGAGGGCGCCGGCCACGGCGCCGCGTCCCTCACCGGTGGTTCGAAGGAGGCCGGGAAGTGAAGATCCAGGGGCACATGTTCACCTGGCTGGCGGGCTTCATCCTGCTCGCGGCCGTCGTCTACGGCGTCTGGTCCAAGGAGCCGGCGGGTACCACCGCCCTCTTCATGGCCTTCGCGCTGTCGATCATGATCGGGTACTACCTGGTCTTCACGGCCCGCCGTGTCGACACGGGCGCCCAGGACAACAAGGAGGCCGACGTCGCGGACGACGCCGGTGAGCTGGGCTTCTTCAGCCCGCACTCCTGGCAGCCGCTCTCGCTCGGCTTCGGCGGAGCGATCGCGTTCCTCTCGATCGCGATCGGCTGGTGGCTGGTGTTCTTCGCCATCCCGTTCATCGCGCTCGGCGTCTTCGGCTGGGTCTTCGAGTACTACCGCGGCGCGGACCAGAACCAGTGACGCACCGCTGAAGTCCGGACAGGGGTCCGGGGGCGCACGCCCCCGGGCCCCTTTTCCGTGGCCCGGGCTTCTTGTCGCGGGCCCGCGCGGGCCGTTCGGGTGGTGCGTGCCTCCCTCTTCTGGATCACCCAGAAGGTGCGATAAATATGATTTACATAGTTTTGTCGCATGAGTCACACCCCCCGACGCCGAACGACCGCCTGCACGGCGAGTTGCGCACTGCTGCTGGTTCCTCTCACCGCGGGGCTCACTGCCTGCTCGCAGACCTCGCACCCCCTGTCCGTGAAGCCGTACGACGCCTCCACCCAGGTCGCTCTCACCGGGGCGGCGGGGGACGGGGCCAAGCGACTCGATCCGGGTAAGCCCCTGGAGGTCAAGGCCACCGGGAGGGGCGGCCGGATCACCGACGTGGTCGCCCGCGACGCCAACGGCCGCTATCTGCGCGGCGAACTGAGCGGCGACGGCACCAGCTGGCGCTCCACCGCCGCGCTCGCCGCCAACGCCGGCTACACGGTGCACGTCAGCACCGAGGACGAGTCGGAGGGTCAGGGGCGCCGCACGTACACCTTCCGTACGGGCAACTACAACGCCAAGACCGCCAAGCCCCTGAAGCTCGAGTTCGGCCCGCAGAAGGGCACCTACGGCGTCGGGCAGCCCCTCACGGTCAAGCTCAGCCAGCCGGTGAAGAACAAGGAGCAGCGGGCCGTCGTCGAACGCGGCCTGAAGGTCGTCTCCACCCCCAAGGTGCAGGGCGCCTGGTACTGGGTGGACGACAAGGAACTCCACTACCGGCCCAAGGAGTACTGGCCGGCGCACTCCAAGGTGACCCTCTCCAGCAACCTGGAGGGCATCAAGGTGCGCAAGGGCCTGTACGCGGGGAAGACCGCCCCGCTGAACCTCGCGATCGGCGCGAAGGTCGTCGCCGTCACGGACGCGGGCTCCCACCAGATGTCGTTCTACCGGGACGACAAACTCGTCAACGAGATCCCCGTCACCACCGGCAAGCCGGGCTTCGAGACCCGCAACGGCAAGAAGGTGATCCTCGAACAGGACTACTACGTCCGCATGACCGGTGCCTCCATCGGCGTCGCCGGCACGTCCGAGGACTACAACATGGACGTCTACTGGGCGACCCGCGTCACCTGGAGCGGCGAGTACGTGCACGCCGCACCGTGGTCCGTCGGCTCCCAGGGCTACGCCAACGTCAGCCACGGCTGCACCGGCATGTCCACCGGCAACGCCCAGTGGTTCTTCGAGAACGTCCGCCCCGGCGACATCGTCCAGGTCGTCAACAGCTACGGCGAGGACATGGACCCCTTCGGCAACGGCTTCGGCGACTGGAACGTGTCGTGGAAGAAGTGGCGCGAGGGCAGCGTGCTGACCGCCGGGACACGTGAGGGACAGAGCCCGGCGGATGCGTCCCGGCTGCGGCCGTCCGTCTGACGGGAACGGACGCGGCGCCTCCCGCCGGCTGGGAGGCGCCGCACACCGTTCCGTTCGCGGACCGCGCCGCGTCGTCCGTATCGTCCGCGGACTACGCCGCGTTGACGCCCCGACGCCCGCGCAGCAGGCCGGCCAGGGCGTCCGCGAGGGCCACCGGGTCGATCGGGTGGGCCACCGTCGCCTCCGCACGGCTCCACGTCGCCAGCCACGCGTCCTGCGGGCGGCCGATCAGCAGCAGCACCGGCGGCGCCTGGAAGATCTCGTCCTTCATCTGGCGGGCCACGCCCATGCCGCCGGCCGGGGTCGCCTCGCCGTCCAGCACGCAGGCGTCGATGCCGCCCTTCGCGAGCTCCTCCATGACGGCGGGCAGCGTGGCGCACTCCACGTACTCCACGGGCGGCAGATCGGCCGCAAGGCGGCGTCCGGCGGCGAGCCGGACCTGCTCGCGGGTGTTGGCGTCGTCGCTGTAGACGAGCACGATGACCGGCGCGGTGGCGGTCGACTGCATCGTTCCTCCGGCGTAACTAGCGCTGTGCCTGTTGGGCTGGACGTGCATCACTTGCGGTATGACTGCCTTGCTGGCCGGAGCCTACTCCGCAGCGGGGGGTTTCGAGGAGCCTTCGTACCTTGGAAGATCGTGGTCCGGCGGGCCCGCGACAGCGCCGGTTACCCCTTGCGGGTGACCGCCGTTGGGGGGTCCGGCACACCCGCCTGGGCGCCCGACACTCCATTTGGCACCCCCCGGAGTGAGCCCGGGATAAGCGACCGACATAATGTCGGACGTGGCGACAGCAACAGCAGTAGAAACCGGGCACGCGCACCCGTCGGTCAACCGGCCGAACCTCACCAGCGTCGGAACCATCATCTGGCTGAGTTCCGAGCTGATGTTCTTCGCGGCCCTCTTCGCGATGTACTTCACCCTGCGATCGGTGATGGGTTCCGAGTACTGGGACACCCAGACCGAGCATCTGAACTTCCCGTTCGCGCTCGGCAACACCACGATCCTGGTGCTCTCCTCCCTCACCTGCCAGCTCGGCGTCTTCGCCGCCGAGCGCGGCGACGTGAAGAAGCTGCGCATGTGGTTCGTGATCACCTTCATGATGGGTGCGATCTTCATCGGCGGTCAGGTCACCGAATACGTCGAGCTGGTCTCGCACGCGGGCATCTCGCTCTCGTCCGGCCCCTACGGCTCGGTGTTCTACCTGACCACCGGTTTCCACGGACTGCACGTGACGGGCGGGCTCATTGCCTTCCTGCTCGTCCTCGGCAGGACGTACGCGGCCAAGAGGTTCACGCACCACCAGGCCACCGCGGCGATCGTCGTGTCGTACTACTGGCACTTCGTCGACGTGGTCTGGATCGGCCTCTTCGCCACGATCTACATGATCAAGTAACCGGCCCGGCCGGACGCAGACGCACGAAGCACATCGACGTACAGAAATCCTGACACCGGGGTAGACGTGAAAAAGCTCTCCGCACGACGGCGCCATCCGCTGGCAGCGCTTGTCGTCCTACTTATCGCGCTGGCGGCCACCGGGGGGCTGTACGCCACGTTCGCCCCCGCGGACAAGGCCCAGGCCCAGGGCGAAAGCACCACGCAGGCGGAAAAGATCGAGGAGGGCAAGAAGCTCTTCGCGGTCGGCTGCGCCAGCTGCCACGGCACCGGCGGCCAGGGGACCACCGACGGTCCGAGCCTGGTCGGCGTGGGCGCCGCGGCCGTGGACTTCCAGGTCGGCACCGGCCGTATGCCGCTGCAGCAGCCGGGCGCCCAGGCGCCGCGCAAGCCGCGGATCTACACGGACGACGAGATCGAGGCCCTGGCCGCCTACGTGGCCTCCTTCGGTCCCGGCCCGTCCGTCCCGGCCAAGGAGGACTACGCCCCCGAGGGCGGCGACATCGCCAGGGGCGGTGACCTCTTCCGGACCAACTGCGCGCAGTGCCACAACTTCATCGGCAAGGGCGGCGCCCTCACCAAGGGCAAGTACGCCCCGCCGCTGGACGACGTGTCGCCCAAGCACATCTACGAGGCCATGGAGACCGGCCCGCAGAACATGCCCTCCTTCGGCGAGGCGCAGCTGACGTCCCAGGACAAGCAGGACATCATCGCGTTCCTCGACGACGTCAACGGTGAGGACTCCGTCAGCGAGGGCGGATTCGACCTCGGCGGTCTCGGCCCGGTGGCCGAGGGTCTCTTCGGCTGGATCTTCGGTCTCGGCGCGCTGGTCGTCGTCGCCGTCTGGGTTGCCGCGCACACCGCAAAGGCCAAGAAGTCATGAGTAGCGGATCAGAGAACGAGATGTCTACGGAACATCTGCCGAGCGAGCAGAGCGCTCACGGCACGGTAGCCGTCGCCGACGGGGAGCACCCCTTCGCCGACCCGGGTCTGCCGCCGCACGAGCCCCGCAAGCAGGACATCGACGAGCGGTCGGCGCAGCGCTCCGAGCGCACCGTCGCCCTGCTCTTCGTCGTGTCGATGCTGGCCACGGTCGGCTTCATCGCGAGCTTCGTCGCCTTCCCGATCGACCGGGTGGAGTACGTCTGGCCGCTGGGCCACGTCAGCATCCTGCATCTGATGCTGGGTGTGACCATGGGCATCGCCCTGTTCTGCATCGGCGCCGGCGCGGTCCACTGGGCCCGCACGCTGATGTCGGACGTGGAGATCGCCGACGAGCGCCACGCGATCGCCGCCGACGAGGAGACCCGCGAGAAGGTCTTCGCCGACTTCAAGCAGGGCGCCGCCGAGTCCGGCTTCGGCCGGCGCAAGATGCTGCGCAACACCATGTTCGGCGCGCTGGCCCTGGTGCCGCTCACCGGCATCGTGCTGCTGCGCGACCTGGGCCCGCTGCCCGAGGACAAGCTCCGCCACACCATGTGGAAGAAGGGCCTGCGCCTCATCAACATGAACACGCTGGAGCCCCTCAAGCCCGAGGACATCAACGAGGGCTCGCTGTCCTTCGCCATGCCCGAGGGCCTGGAGTACGAGGACCACGACTTCAACGTCCAGATCGCCAAGGCCGCGGTGATGCTCGTACGCATCGAGCCGAAGGAGATCAAGGACGCCAAGTCCG
This sequence comes from Streptomyces sp. NPDC051940, assembly GCF_040680895.1. Lineage (NCBI taxonomy): Bacteria > Bacillati > Actinomycetota > Actinomycetes > Kitasatosporales > Streptomycetaceae > Streptomyces > Streptomyces sp. NPDC051940. Next base: position 7,920 of record NZ_JBFAXR010000203.1, read on the forward strand.
CGGACTGGGGTCACGACGGGATCCTCGCCTACTCCAAGATCTGCACGCACGTCGGCTGCCCCGTCAGCCTCTACGAGCAGCAGACCCACCACGTCCTGTGCCCCTGCCACCAGTCGACCTTCGACCTGTCTGACGGCGCCCGAGTGATCTTCGGCCCGGCCGGTCACCCGCTGCCGCAGCTGGAGATCGACGTGGACGACGAGGGCTACCTCACGGCGCTCGGCGACTTCGACCAGCCCGTCGGCCCGAGTTTCTGGGAGCGCGGATGAGTACTGCAACCACCTCGACCCGCCGCGGCAAGGCGCCCGCGGGCGAGCGGATCGCCGACTGGACCGACGGCCGGCTCGGCATCTACGGCCTGGCCAAGTCCAACATGCGGAAGATCTTCCCGGACCACTGGTCCTTCATGCTGGGCGAGATCTGCCTCTACACCTTCATCATCGTCATCCTCACGGGTGTCTATCTGACGCTGTTCTTCCACCCGTCGATGGCGGAGGTCACGTACGAGGGCTCGTACGCGCCGATGCACGGCATCCGGATGACCGAGGCGTACGCGTCGACGCTGCACATCAGCTTCGACGTCCGCGGCGGTCTGCTCGTCCGGCAGATCCACCACTGGGCGGCGCTGATCTTCGTCGCCGGCATGGGCCTGCACATGATGCGCGTCTTCTTCACCGGCGCGTTCCGCAAGCCGCGTGAGGTCAACTGGCTGTTCGGCTTCCTGCTGCTGGTCCTCGGCTGCATCGCCGGTTTCACCGGCTACTCGCTGCCGGACGACCTGCTGTCCGGTACCGGTGTGCGGTTCATGGAGGGCGCGATCCTGTCCGTGCCGATCGTCGGTACGTACATCTCGTTCTTCCTGTACGGCGGTCAGTTCCCCGGGGTGGACGTCATCCCGCGGTTCTTCTCGATCCACGTGCTGCTGGTGCCCGGCATCATGCTCGGCCTGCTGGTCGCGCACCTGATCCTGGTGTGGGTCCAGAAGCACACCCAGTTCGCCGGGCCCGGCAAGACCAACAACAACGTGGTCGGCATGCCGTTCCTGCCGGTGTACGTGGCCAAGGCCGGCGGCTTCTTCTTCCTCGTCTTCGGTGTCATCGCGGTGATCGCCGGTACGACGTCGATCAACCCGGTGTGGGTGCTCGGGCCGTACCGTCCGGACCAGGTGTCCACGGGCGCCCAGCCGGACTGGTACATGGGCTTCTCCGAGGGCGCGATCCGCGCGATGCCGGCCTGGGAGTGGAACTTCTGGGGCCACACCATCAACTTCGGTGTGTTCATCCCGCTGGTCGTGGTCGGCATCCTGCCGGCGCTGATCGCCCTGTACCCGTTCTTCGAGTCCTGGGTCACCGGCGACAAGCGGGAGCACCACCTCGCGGACCGGCCGCGCAACGCGCCGACCCGGACCGCGTTCGGTGCGGCGTGGCTCAGCGCGTACGTCGTGCTGATGATCGCGGGCGGCAACGACCTGTGGGCGACGCACTTCCACCTCTCGATCAACGCGATCACGTGGTTCGTCCGGATCGGCCTCTTCGTGATCCCGGTCCTGACCTTCATCGCGGTCAAGCGGATCTGCCTCGGCCTGCAGCGCCGGGACAAGGACAAGGTGCTGCACGGCCGCGAGACCGGCATCATCAAGCGGCTGCCGCACGGTGAGTTCATCGAGGTGCACGAGCCGCTGCCGCAGGGCGAGATGTACCGCCTCACGGCGCACGACCAGTACCAGCCGCTCGAGGCGGGGCCGTCCGTCGACGAGAACGGCGTCGTGCGCAAGCAGGGGGCGCTGGAGAAGCTCCGGGTCCGGCTGTCGAAGGACTACTTCGGCGACCAGTCGCAGATCCCGAAGCCGACGGTGCGCGAGTACGAGGAGATCACCTCGGGCCACGGCCACCACTGACCGGCCTCCCGGCCGGCCGCTGTCACCACACCGGGCGCGCCCCGGAACCGTCCCCCTCACGGGGGGTGGTTCCGGGGCTCGTTCGTTTTGCGGGGCCCTGCGGGCGGCGGTGGCGGTCCTCGCAGGGTGGCCGTCACGCGTCGGTGGCCGCCGACGCCCCGCGCCTTCGGCGCGGGGTCACCTCCCACCCACAGCCACCCGTGCGGGGTTGCCGGGGTCACCGCCGCCGGCGGCGGGTGTCCGGCGCGGCGGGGGCGGGCGGGGCCCTGAGGCGCCGCTGGGGTGACCAGGCGGTCGGGGGCCCGGGTGGGTGGGCGGGCCATCAACCCGCGCGGAAGGCGTGGGGCGGCGCCGGTCGGAGGGGCGTCGCGTTGGTGGGGGATCGGGTACGTGGGCACGTGCGCCCGCGCCAGATGCGCGGGGCGGCCTTGAGGCGCCGCTGCGGCGACCCGGTAGAACGGGCCGCTGCAGCTGGCGTACCAGCTTGCGGTCCTCGTCGCGCAGCCGGTCCAGCTCCCGGTCGTGCAGGATGATCAGCGGGCGGTCGTG
>NZ_JBFAXR010000204.1:0-10281 GCF_040680895.1 Streptomyces sp. NPDC051940
GCAGGCCGGCTCCCGCGGCGTACGCGTGCGGATGCTGGACGCGCGCCGGGCCTTCCACTCGCCGCACGTCGCCGCGGCCGCCGAGGCCCTGGCGGCGGAACCGGTGGAGCACGCCCGGCCGGCCGTCCCGTTCTTCTCCACCCGTTACGGGCGGCTGCTCGGCGCCGATCCGCTGGACGCCGCGTACTGGGCGGCGCACGCCGCCGGGCCGGTCGAGTTCGACGACGCGCTCGGCGCGCTGCTCACCGCCACGGCGCCCACGCATCTGGTCGAACTGGGCCCCCGCCCGCAGCTGCTGCCCCTCGCCGGCCGCTCGGGCCGCGCGGCCGGAGCGGAGCTGCTGCATCCGGCGCCGGGCCCCGAGGCGGGCGGCCGGGAGCTGGCCGAGGTCGTGGCCGCGCTGCACCGCGGCGGACTCGATCCCGTCTGGGAGGCGCTGTACGCGCCCGAGCAGCGGATCTGCGAGCCGATGCGGCCGTACGTGTTCGCCTCGGAGCACCGCTTCTGGGACCGCCAGGCCGCACCGCCCGAGCCGCCCGTGACCGTGCGGACCGCGGAGATCCCCGACCTCGGCGGTGCGAGTGCCGCCCCGGTGGCACCCGACGCCTGTGACGAGGCGGCGGACGACCCGGTGCTGGAGGCCGTGGTGTCCGCGGTGGCCGAGGTGGGCGGCTACGCCCGCGAGCGGGTGGTGCGCGCCGCCCGCTTCTACGAGGACCTGGCCTTCGACTCGGTCATGATCATGCAGCTCAAGGACCGGGTGGAGAGCCGGCTGCCGCAGGCCGGCGAGGTGTCGGTGCAGGAACTGCTGCCGGCGCTGCGCTCCGTCGGCGCCCTGGCCGACTTCATGCGCGACCTGATCATGGCGAACACGCACTGAGCAGCAGGGGGAGGACCCTAGACCATGGGCCGTAGCGCGACACCGACCGCCTATGTGGCGGCGACCGGTACCGCCCTGCCCGGCGACCCGGTGGACAACGAGACGCTCGGCAAGACGCTGGGCGTCAGCGTGGAGTGGATCGATCTGTTCGTCGGTTCCCGGTACCGGTACTTCGGCTGGGACCCCGCCACCTTCGAGGTGCGCAGTACCCTGGCCGACCTGTGCGCGGAGGCCGCGGCGCAGGCGGTCGACGCGGCCGGACTGGAGCCGGCGGACATCGAGTTCCTGGTGCTCTCCACCGCCACACCCGACGTGCTGCTGCCGACCACGGCGACCGTGGTCGCCGACCGGCTGGGGATCGACCACATCCCGGTCACCCAGCTGCAGGCGGGCTGCTCCGGCGCCGTGCAGGCCCTGTCCCTGGGCCGCAGCCTCATCGCCGACGGCGCGGGCGCCGGACTGCTGGTCGGCGGGGACGTCACCCACCGCTTCCTCGCACAGCGCCCCGACGTCCTGCACATGCCGACCCAGGAGCTGGTCAACCACGTCCTGTTCGGCGACGGGGCCGCCGCGGCGGTGCTGACCGCGGAGCCCGTGGCGGAGGGCGTCGCCGTGCGCGGCGTGCTCAACCGGTGCACCGGCCGCGGCCGGGCGCCCGGCCAGATCCTCGACTGGTACGGCATCAGCGACCGCGCCGTCGAACGGCAGCTGATGTCCGAGGACTACAAGGCCGTCGAGGAGCACGTGCCGGTGATGTCCGGCGAGATCCTCTGGGAGCTGCTCGGCGAACTCGGCTGGGGGGCCGAGGACATCGACTACCTGCTGCCGCCCCAGCTCTCCCCCCGGATGACCGACCGCATCGTGGAGCGGCTGCCCGCCCCCGCCGTCGCCGAGGTCTCCTGCGTGGCCGACACGGGCAACACCGGCAACGCGCTGCCCTTCCTACAGCTCGACCAGGTGCTGCCGCGCCTGGAGACCGGCCAGCGTGCGCTGGCGGTGACCGTGGAGTCGAGCAAGTGGATCCGGGCGGGTTTCGCCCTGGAGAAGGTGTGAGGCCCGATGGGAGACGGACTGGACCGGCTGCGTGCGCTGCACGCGCAGGGGCTGCTGGCCAAGGCGTACGACGAGGTGCCCCGGCTGCTGGCCGGGGAGACCGGTGAGCCCGCCGCGGGCGGCGCCGAACTGCGCACCGCGGGACGGCTGCTGGCGGGCCTGGACCCCGACGCGGTGCTGGCCCACCACCCGGGCACGCCGGCGGTCACCGTCGCCGTCACCGGCTCCTCCACCGCCGCCCCGGTCCTCGACCCGCTGACCGCGGAGCTGGCCCGGCACGGCATCCTGTGCCGCCCCGTCGTCGGCGACCACGGCGCCTGGCTGCGCGATCTGACCGACCCGGACAGCGAGCTGCGCGCGGCACGCCCCGACGTCACCCTGTGCCTGCTCGACGCCCAGGCCGTCTTCGCCGAGGTGCCCGTGCCGTGGCGGCCCGAGGACGTCGAGCGGTCGGCCGCCCGGCTGATCGACCGGCTCACCGCCATCGCCGCCGACTGGCCCGGCCTGCTGGTATTCAACACCCTGCCGCTGCTGCGCGGGCACACCCACCAACTGGTCGACCACGCCTCCCGGGCCGCGCTGGGCGCACTGTGGCGCGAGTGCAACGCCCGGCTGCTCCGGCTCGCCGGACAGTCCCCGCGGCTGGTGGTGGTCGACCTCGAACCGCTGCTGAACGAGGGCGGACCGGTCACCGACGCACGGCTGGCCGTCTACGCCTCGCTGCGCCTGGGCGCCGAGGTGCTGGCCTGCTACGCCCGGGAGGTCGCCCATCTGGTGCGGGCGGTGCGCGGCCGGACCCGCAAGTGCCTGGTCCTCGACCTGGACAACACGCTGTGGGACGGGATCCTCGGCGAGGACGGGCCACAGGGCGTCACCGCCTCGGGCTCCCTGCGCGGGGAGGCGTTCCACCACTTCCAGCGGGTCGTCAAACAGCTCGCCGCCCAGGGCGTGCTGCTCGCGGTGAGCAGCAAGAACGACGCCGCCCTGGTGCACGAGGTGCTCGCCGACCACCCCGATCTGGTGCTGCGCGAACAGGACTTCGCAGTCGTCAAGGCCGACTGGCGGAGCAAGGACCTGAACCTGCGCGAGGCCGCGGACGAGCTCGGACTCGCCCTGGACGCCCTGGTCTTCGCCGACGACACGGCCGCCGAACGGGCCCAGGTGCGCCTCGGCGCCCCGGGCGTCGCCGTGGTGGCGCTGGACGGCGAGCCGGCGCTGCACCCGGACCGCCTGCTGGCCGACGGCTGGTTCGACACGCTGCGGCTGACCGAGGAGGACGTGGCCCGCACCGGCCGCTACCGCGGCGAGCGCCGCCGCCGGGAGCTGCGCGAGACCTCGGGCAGCTACGCGGAGTTCCTGGCCGGCCTGGAGACCCGGGTGGCGCTCGGCCCGCCGCGCGCCCACGAGCTGGCCCGGCTCGCCCAGCTGACCCAGCGCACCAACCAGTTCAACCTGACCGGACTGCGGCAGCGCGAGGACGAGCTGAGCGACCGGGCGGCCGACCCCCGGCGGCATCTGCTGCTCGTCGCCCGCACCGCCGACCGCTTCGGCGAACACGGCCTCACCGGCGCCGTGCTGGGATGCCTTCGCGACGACGTGCTGGAGCTGAAGAACGTCTGGCTCAGCTGCCGGGTCCTCGGCCGCGGCATCGAGCACGCCCTCCTCGCGACGCTTCTCGCCACGGCGTCCGAACGGGGGTTGCGGGCCGTTGAAGCAGGGTACGTACCAACCTCCCGCAACCACCGGGCACGCGGGTTCTACGCCGAGTGCGGCTTCGCGGATGTGACGCCGGCCGCACCCGGGACAGGGGAACGGCGCTTCAGGCACGGCCTGACCGACCTGCCTGCCGTCCCCGATCACATACTCGTCGATCGGTTAGCCTGGGAGGGGGACCGCGATGCGCGTGGATAGCCTGCACGGCTTCATGGCGCTTGTCAGGGACGAGTTGGGGGTGGCGCTGTCCATCCCGCAGGACGCGCACGCGGAGCTGGCCGATCTCCCGGGCTGGGACTCACTGAACCTGCTGCGCCTGGTGGTGCTGCTGGAGGAGCGCGGCCATCCGGTGGCGGTGCACCAGTTGCTGCTCGCTCGCGATCTCAATGACATGTTCACACTTGTGAAGGGGCGATGATGACAGTCCCGGGCAACTCCCCGCCCGGCCCGCCGCTCGGCGAGCCCGTCGCGGTGACCCCCCGGGGGGACACCTGGGGCCAGGTCAAGGAGCACCTCGCCGGCTACGGCAGCGCCATCGTCCATGCCCGGCTCAGCGACCTGGAGCCCGAACTCCCCGACGGCGAGGATCTGCGGGTCCTGCTGGGCCGGGACTGGAACCGCTATCTGGACCTCAGCCACGCCGAGGTGCGCAACCGCTACGCGGCCTCGCGGATGCTGCTGAAACACGCGGCCGGCGCGGTGCTCGGCGGCGACCCCGACGATCTCGAGCTGGCCTACGGACCCACCGGCCGGCCGTATCTGCGCGGCTGCGACCAGGTCGACGTCAGCCTCAGCCATACCGAGGACCTGCTGCTGGTCGGCCTGACCACCCGCGGGCTGATCGGGGTGGACGCCGAGCGGGCGGACCGCGACATGTACGACGCGGGGCTGAGCCGGCACATCTGCACCCCGTACGAGCTGGTGCTCCTCGCCGGGATGCCGGAGGGGGAGCGCAACCGCGGGCTGGTCCGGCTGTGGACGCTCAAGGAGGCGTACAGCAAGGCCATCGGGCAGGGTATGCAGTTCCGCTTCACCGAGTTCGGCTTCGGGCCGGACGGCCGCCCGGTGCGGGTGCAGCGGCCCGACGGCACCCCCGGCACCGGCGACGAGTGGCTGTTCCGTACCTTCGTGCTGGCCAGCGGCTACTGCGTGAGCGCGGCGGTGTACGACGCGGGCTTCGGCCCGCTGCAGGACCCGGAGATCACCACGATGCTGGACCAGGACTGCGTCGACTCCATCACCGAGGCGCTGCACAGCGAGAACGGGGAGTGGCGGGGGAACTGACCGGCGCCTGCCGAATCCCCGGACGACGAGGGGATTCCGGCGCCGCCCGTCAAGGGCCGTAGTCGAGCAGCCCCTTCCTGGCGGCGTTGTACCCCGCCTGGAAGCGGCTGGTGGCCTCGAGCTCCTCGGTCAGCTCCGCGATGTGCCGGCGGCAGGTCCGCACCGCCATGCCCAGCCGGCGGGCGATCATCTCGTCCTTGTAGCCCTTGGCCATCAGCTGCAGGATCGACCGCTTGAGGTCGTCGGGGGCGGGGGCGGCGCGCTGCGACTCGACCAGGAAGGGGGACCCGTTCTCCCACAGGTACTCGAAGACCGAGCAGAGGAAGGCGACCAGGGTCGGCTCGCGCACGATGGCCGCGCCGGCCTTGCGCTGTTCGTTGTGGCGCTCCGGGAGGAAGGCGACCTCCCGGTCGTAGATGATGAGCTTGTCGATGACCTGGTCCACCGTGCGCACCTCGGCGCCCTGTTCGGTGATCTCCCGGACGTACGCCCTGGTCGGGAGGTCCGTGCGGGCGGTGTGCTGGTAGATGGTGCGGATGCAGATGTCCCGGCTGAGGGCCTTCAGCGAGGACTCGCGGGCCCGCGACAGCATCTCCGGCGGCCGGGCGCCGCCGGGCTGGATGCTCAGTAACTCCCGGCTGCAGTGCAGACTGAAGTGGTCCAGCAGGGACTGCACCCGGTTCACGTCCGTGACCAGGTCGAACGCCTCCAGCCGGTTACGCAGCCGGCGGCCTTCGTAGTACAGCGGGGTCAGCGACTGCAGCCGCGTCCTGAGGTCGTCCACCGCCTGCTGCAGATCGCGTATCTGCTGTTCGGCCGGGTCGACCAGGGCCGCCGCCGCGGCCTCGGGCGCCACGGGGACGAGCTCGGAGGGCCGCCCGGGCATCGGCTGGAGCAATCGGAGCTGGCATAAGACTCCCAGTACCTGCTCCGTCTCCTGGGGAGTCAGGGAGAGTTGAGCCGCTATCTCTTCCCGGTCGAACCGGCCCAGTCTCACGGAGTGGCCATATGCGGCGGCGCTCACGTCGTCCAGTTCGGCGAAAGAGGAACCGGAGTCGGCAGCCACATACATTCCCCGTCCCCCTCCGCAGGCGAAGTTGCTGCCATGCCACTTTACGCCAGCGGGGCGCCCATGGTGTAGCCGTGTCGGTGATGCCAGGGTAAAGCTTGTCGATTCGGGCACCGAACCGGAGAGAAAGCCCCGCCGTTCGTGTCCCCTCAAAAATCTTGGTGATGGGGGAGAAGAAGCGTGAGGATGACATTCCGTCTACTGACGTCGGCGTCGCTGCCGTTGCTGGCCACAGCCCTTCTGTTCGGAGCCGCGGCGGCCGTCGCGACACCGCTGCCGGGCCTCGGTAAGGCCTCCGTATCCATCAGTTCGGGCGAGGTGACCGGCGACGAGCCGGTCATCGTGACGCCCGACGGCGACGACCAGTGGAAGTAGCGCCGTCCGGGCGTCACTGACCACGGATCACACCGCGCTCCCCGCAAGCACCGTGCGGGGGGCGCTTCGCTGTGCCGGCACCCGCGCCGGCACCCAGGTGGCGCTGACCAGCACCCCGTGCTCACTCGCCCAGCGCCCCGCGAAGTGACGCGGAGCTCCGGGAGCGGGCGAGGCGCCGGTGGACAGCAGGGTGGCCCGGAAGGCGCCGGCGGCGGGATCGACCGTCACCAGCGCGTCCTGGAAGTCGAGTTCGTGCCGCATCAGGGGGAACCACGTCTTGTAGACGGCCTCCTTGATGCTGAACAGCAGCCGGTCCCACGAGATCCCGGGGTGCGAGCGGCCGAGCGACCGGACCCAGCCCAGTTCCTGGGGCAGGGAGATGGATTCGAGGACTCCCTCGGGCAGCGGGGCGTTCGGCTCCGCGTCGATGCCCAGTGCGGCGAGGTCCTCGGTGCGGGCCAGCGCCGCGGCCCGGTAGCCGGCGCAGTGGGTCATGCTGCCGACGACGCCGGGCGCCCACTGCGGGACACCGCGGTGGCCCGGCAGGACGGGCCCCGGCTCCAGACCCAGCTGCTCCATGGCGCGCCGGGCGCACCAGCGGACGGTGGTGAACTCCTGCCGCCGCTTGGTGACCGCGTTGCGGACCAGGTCCTGTTCGGCCGGGTGCAGGGCCGCCTCGGCTGGGTCGGACGTGGACTCTGCGGCGGCGACGGAGCCGGGGACGAGCTTGGCAAGCATGATCTCTCCGATGGATGAGGGGGTTTCAGTGCCTCGCGGTCGCTTGTGGCGGCCTGTCTCCACACTCCCGCCGGGGCCGCCGCCGGGCCATGCGCGAGCGGGTCGCGGCCGCCGGCCGGGCCCCCGGCGGGCCGGAATCCGGCCGATGGCTGCCATCCGGCGGACGCCGGCGGCGGTCGCAGCCACGCAACTGCCGAATAGGGCGGGCGGCTTGCCATCCGCTTGCCATACCCCCGGGGGAATGTTCTGTACATGTAATGGGATCGCACACGTAATCGAGTGCGGGCCCGAAGTGCGGGGACTGATAGGGGTATCGGGCCCGGTCCGCTCCGCCTAACCTCGCTGGATGCCGCACGGAAAGCTCATGGCGATCAGCGATCTGCATGTCGCGCATCCGGAGAACCGGGAGTTTCTCGAGGCGCTGCGGCCGGACAGCCCGTCCGACTGGCTGGTGGTCGCGGGAGATGTCGGGGAGTCCATCGGGGACCTCGGCTGGGCGCTGGGTCTGCTGCGCGAGCGATACGCCGAAGTGGTGTGGGCCCCGGGCAACCACGATCTGTGGACCGTCCGCGGCGACCCCGGCCAACTGCGCGGCGAGGAGCGCTATCTGCGGCTGGTGGCGGTGTGCCGCTCGCTGGGCGTGCACACGCCCGAGGACCCTTATCCGGTCTGGTCGGGGCCCGGCGGCCCGCTCGTGGTGGCGCCGCTGTTCCTGCTGTACGACTACAGCTTCCGCACCCCGACCGCCGGCACCAAGGAGCAGGCCCTGGCGGAGGCGTACCGGACCGGGGTGGTCTGCAGCGACGAGTTCCTGCTGCACCCCGACCCGTACCCGAGCCGCGACGCCTGGTGCCGGTCGCGGGTGGCGGCCACCGAACGCCGGCTCGCCGCCTGCGATCCGGCCCTGCGCACGGTGCTGGTCAACCACTTCCCGCTGGTCAGGCAGCCGACGCGGATACTGCGCCACCCCGAGTTCGCCCAGTGGTGCGGCACCGTGCTCACCGCGGACTGGCACATCCGGTTCCGCTGCGCCGCCGTGGTCTACGGCCATCTGCACATCCCCCGCACCACCTGGTACGACGGTGTGCGCTTCGAGGAGGTCTCGGTCGGCTACCCGCGCGAGTGGCGGACCCGAACGCACCGGCCGCAGACCCCGCGGCAGATCTTCCCCGCCCCCGCGGTGGCCCATTGATGCGCGGGCACTTTCTGCCACCGGGGCGGGCGGCGCGACCTCACTAGACTTGTCGGCAGATATGCCGGAAGCCATCTCCTATCCCTTCGGAGGATTTCCGTAGCCCGGCAGCAGAGCCGGGCGAGGAGGAATGGGAGGGGTATGGGGGATATTCATGGTGCTGGTCCAGTTGGACGCGGAACTCACTTCGCTGATTTCGGCACTCGACGCCAGCGCATCCGGCCGTTCGACGCTGGTTCTCGTCGAGGGAGCGGTCGGCTGCGGGAAGAGTGAATTTCTCGAAACGGCCACATGTCTGGCGGTTGGCCGCGGTGCACTGGTATTGCGGGCATTCGGCGACGGCCGGGAACGGGGCCGGCCGCTGGGCGTGCTGGCCCAGCTCGCCCACGGCGCACGGCAGGCCGGTGCCGGACTCGCCCTGCCCGCCGAACCGGAGGACGCGGGCCGGGTTGAGGCGCTGCAGGCGTTCGCCGCCGAGGTGCACCGGCTGGCCGAGAACCGCCCCGTGGTGGTCTGCGTCGACGACCTGCACCAGGTGGACGACGTGTCCCGGCTGCACCTGCTGCATCTCGCCCGCGGCAGCCGCTCGGTGCCGCTGCTGCTGCTCTACGCCACGGCCCTGCCGCTCGGCCCCGGCGACCCGTTGACGGACACCGAACTGCTGCGCCAGCCGCATCTGGAGCGGATCCGTCTGGGCCGGCTCGGCCTGCCGTCGGTACGGGCCCTCCTGGAGAACCGCACCGAGGCGGAGGCCGACCGGCTGCACCAGGTGAGCGGCGGCAACCCGCTGCTGCTGCGCGCGCTGTCGCAGGACCCGCAGGGCCGGCCGGGCGGTCACTACGCGCAGGCGGTGCTGGCCTGTCTGCGCCGCTGCGGACCGGTCACCGAACAGGTCGCCCGCGCCGTCGCCGTCCTCGACGGGCACGGCACGCCGGACCTGGTCGCACAGCTGGCGGGCGTCGGGCCCGCGGCCGTGACCCGGGTCGGCGCGGCGCTCACCGCGGCCGGACTGCTGGACGGCGGGCGGCTGTGCCATCCCGCGGCGCGCACCGCCGTACTGGAGGACATGGACGCCGACGCGCTGCGCGCCCTGCGCCGGCGGGCCGGGCTGCTCGCCCATCAAGTGGGCGCCCCGACGGCCGTGATCGCGGCGCAACTGCTCGGCGCCGGGCACGCCGACGAGGAGTGGGCGCCCGCCGTGCTGCTCTCCGCCGCCGGGCAGTTCCTCGCCGACGGCTCGCCCGCGCAGGCCGCCGAGTGCCTGGAGCTGGCCTACGAGGCCAGCCCCGACCAGGCGCACCGCGAGGAGATGCGCATCCGGCTCGCGGCCGTCGCCACGCGCACCGACCCGGCCGCCGCCGAGGCCCATCTGGCGGAGCCCCTGCGGGCCGTACGGGCCGGGGGCGCCGCCCGGCCCTGGCTGGCCGCCCTCGCCCGCGCCCTGGCCGCCCAGGGCCGGATCGAGGAGTCGGTCGAGGTCCTGGGCAGGATCGCCCCGCGTCCCGGCGCCCGCGAGCCGGCCACGGCGGAGCGCAGACCCGATCCGCTGGACGGCCTGTCCGCGTTCCCGCAGTGGGCCGCCGACTGGTCCGCCCCGGCCCGCGCCGACGGGCAGGGCCGGACGCCGCGCGAGGGCACCCACCCCGCCGCCCTGTGGGCGGTGCCCGAGGCGCGGGGCGGCGCCGCGCACGCCGCCGAGCTGTATCTGCGCGGTGTGGCGCTCACCGACGACACCGTCGCGCCCGTCGTGCAGGCGCTGCGCGCGGTGCTGTACAGCGGCGGCCCGGACCAGGCCGTGCCGTGGTGCGAGGTGTTCGCGGCCCGGTCCGAGCAGCGCGGCGCGGCCGGCTGGTACGCCGCGTTCGCCGGGCTGCTGGCCGAGGCCCGGATGCGCCTCGGCGATCTGGAGGCCGCTGCCGCCGCGCTCTGGTGCTGATCGGGTGTGTGGTGCTGCTCGCCCTCGTGGGCCTCTTCGCC
>NZ_JBFAXR010000205.1:0-10122 GCF_040680895.1 Streptomyces sp. NPDC051940
GCGCGGCGGACAGGAGAACGAGAAGTGAGCAGCAGAGACGTCATCCTGGGACGGGCCCGGCGCCGTTTGCGGACAGGCGCACATGGAGGCAGAAAGCGCCTTCCGTCCGTCGTCGGCGGAACTGTATGATCAGGCCGCTCGACTGCGGCCCCTGCCGCGTCGGCCGAGAGGGCCCCACCCCACTCACGCGAGTCCCGTAACCAACGTGTGCCGTCGGCAACCCGGCGTGCTCCGTCATGTCCCGTGAATCCGCCCCCGGCGGCCGGGTGAGACTCGCCATCGGGCGGCAGGGCGGTATGGCGGCAGGGCGATCTTCCAGATGACCACCAGTGGCGTTCCGCCGACGGCCCGTGTGCCTCGGAACGTCGTGACTCGGAGGCAGTTTGTGCGAGGGATGAGCAGGCGGACCGCGGCCGCCGCGGCACTGATCGTCGCCGTGTCGGGGGTCGGAGCCGCAGATCCGGTGCTCGCGGACACGACGTCCCCGGCGTCCGAGATCGTGGTCCCGCTGGCGCAGAAGCCGGCGTTGCGGGCGGGTACGGGTAGTTGGGTGGGCGATCGCGGATTCGTCCTCAGCATGCCGGATCCGGCCGGAACGCGGTACCGCTGGCAGTCGTGGGACGGCAGGACACAACTGGACGTCCCGTCGCACTCCCTCCTCCTTTCCATCCGCTATCCGGACGGGAGGGAAGAACTCGTCATCCAGGGGTCCTCCCTGCGCGAGTTCCAGACGTACGACCTCGGGTCGGCCGGAGGCTGGGTGACACACGCCCTGCCCGAAGGGCAGGAACTGTCCTACGCGGCGGGCGGAAGCCAGGGACGGCAGCTGGTCACCTACACCCCGCGGCGGGACGCGAGCGGAGCGGTCGTGGGGGCCGATCTGCACCTGCTGACCGAGAACGGGGACACTGGCACGTACTCGCGCCGTGATGTCTCCGGCTGGCCCGGCGGCTTGCCCGAGTCCCCGCGGGGCGGAGACCACAACGGCATGATCGTGCACTACCGGCCCTCGGGCAACGGCTCGCAGATGGCGCTCATCGACTTCGGTTCCGCCGGCGTCGTCTGGACCGGTGAGTCGCAGCCCCAGGTCCTCTTCGACGCGACCCGTTTCGGCTGGTATCTGTACGGCAAGGCCCACGTCCTCTCGCGCACCGACCCGAGCGCACCTGAGCGGACGGTCACCCTTCCCCCCGCCGGTGGGCGTGCCACGTTGTTCGGTGACGCACTGCTCCTGGTGGATGACACTGCGCTGCCCGGCGATCAGGTCACCAGCCCTCTGTACCGAGTGCCGCTGGACGGCAGTGCGGCGGAACCCGTCTTCTCCGAGGCGAACTACGTGGCGTTCAGCCCGAGTACCGGAGGCACTCTCGTCCGGGCCGGCTCCGAGGCCGACATGGAGAGCTGGGCATGGATGCGGGTCAGGGAGGGGGCCGACGGGGAACCGGAGCTGACCACCGCGGCTCCGATCAGCGTCGATTACGCGCACCGCTACGGGCTGTCGCTGGTGCGCGGGAAGCTCCGCTACGTCGAGGGGGTGTTCGCGTCATCCGGAACGCCCGTACTGAAGCGATCCATCGAGGACGTCGGCGTCGCGGTCCAGCCCGTGCGCGGTGTCTACTTCCCCGGGAGTTCCCTGGACCCGACCGCGAACCGGTGCGGCCCCTCAACCGTCTGTGTCCCGCAGGTGGGCGGCAGCTACACCTACGACCCCGTGACGCTGTACACCGGGTCCGACGGCGTCGACCGGTTGAAGACCGGCAACGATCGGGTGATCAGCATGGGGGGCGGGGGAGGTCGCCTGCTCGACGTCTCTGAGCGGTACGCGCTGTACGAGAGCGCAACCGGGGAAAGCCAGACGGTGGTCGACCTGTCCGCGGGGAGCGTGCTCGAAACGCGCGCCGCCCGGCCTGCCGCAGTGTGGGGCGACTCGCGGTTCAGCGCCACCGCCACGACGGGCCAGGTCGTCATCGAGGACCTGAAGACGGGTGCCACATCCACGATCGACACCGGCGCGGGATGCGCGTTCAAGGAGATCCAGGCGCTCGGCCGCTGGCTGTACTGGTCGTGCGGGACCAAGGCCGGAGTCTATGACCGCACCGGGGGGAAGAACATCGCGGTGCCCGTGAACGAGGCACTACTCGGCGACGGTTATGTCGCGACCCACGACAAGGCGGCCGGCAAGCTGACGCTGACGGACGTGACCTCCGGCGCTCCGGTGACCCGCACCGTCGCCGACCTTCCGGACGGTGGTGCGGGCGTGGGCCGGCACGTCCGCTGGACGGTCGACCGGTTCGGCACGAACCTGGCGTACGTCGACGCCGAGGAACGGATCCATGTGGTCCCCTCCGGCGTCACACCGCAGAACCTCACTGCCCTGGCCGCTACCCCGGGCGGACAGATCACACTGCCGGACTCCGATGAGGCCGATCGGTTGATCTGGTCCGGCTACTTCTCCCGGCCCGTCGCATCCTGGTCGCTGTCGATCCGCGGCAAGCGGTCGGGCGAGCTGCTGCGCACCCTTACCGGCGGGGCCACCCGGGCCGCGGCGGTGGTGCGCTGGGACGGCAAGGACGCCGCCGGCCGGTGGGCGCCGGACAGCGCGTACACCTTGACGCTGACGGCCGGGCCGGCGGACGGACAGGGCCCGGCGCTGGTGACCACCAGCACGCTCACGGTGCGGGGCAACGTCGCGCGGCGCGACCATTCCCGCCGGGACGGCATCGGTGATCTGCTGGCTGTCACCACGTCCGGTGACTTCACCGTTTACCGGGGGACAGGTTCCGGGACCTTCCTGAGCGACGCCTGGGGCCAGCCCTGGTCGGCGTCGATCAGACCGGTGCCCTTCGGGGACCTGGACGGCGACCGGTGCAACGACTTTCTGGTACCGCTTGCCAGCGGGGAGCTTCGGGCGTACCGCCCGAGGTGTGGATGGCCCTTCGAGTCGAGCACCGCGTTCGTATCGCTGGGCACGGGATGGACGGCGTACAACGCCCTGACGTATCCGGGTGACATGACCGGCGACGGCCGCCCGGACCTGCTGGCGCGCGGGGCGAAGACGGGGACGCTGTACCTGTTCCCGGGCACGTCGGGCGGGAAGCTGGGCGCGCGGAGGGTCGTGCGTACGAACTGGTCGGGCTTCACGCACATCGTCGGGGCGGGCGACCTGAACGGCGACGGCATCGGGGATGTGCTGGCCCGCAGCACGACGGGGAAGCTGTACCGCTGCTACGGCCGCGCGGACGGCACCCTGGGCTCCGGTGTGGTGCTGTGGTCGGACTGGGGCGCGTCGTACAAGGAGGTCATCGGCATCGGTGACATCACCGGCGACGGCAGGGCGGACCTCGTCTCCCGCGACAAGTACGGCAACCTCTACCGCAACTCCGGCAACGGCAACGGCACCTTCGGCGGGCGCGTGAGGATCGCGACCGGCTGGCAGGGATACGTGAGGGTCTTCTGACCGAGGTCAGGGTCTTCTGGCGGGCGCGACAGTCCACGGCTTTGCATCGCTGCAGGCCGTGGACAGCGGCGGAAGAAAGCGCCTTCCGTGACGAGTGTTGCCGCTGATACGATCCGTCCGCTCGAGTGCGACGTCTGTCGCACCATCCGGGAGGGCCCCACCCCGCTCGCGCGAGTCCCATACGCAACGTATGCAGTCGCTGGTATTCCGGCGCGCATTGTCCTGCCGGTTTTCGTGCCGGGGAGTACTGAGGGTTTCATGAAGTGGTCTGTTCGCATGCCCGCGCCCCGTGCGCTCGCGCGCCTGGCGGTCGCGGCGGCGGGGGCCGGAGCCGTCCTTGCGGGGCTGCTCACCGCGGGCGTGCCTCAGGAGGCGCAGGCCGCGACGAGCGTCCCGTCCTGGGTGATCCCGCTGCACTTCGAGGACGAGGCGACGGGCGCTCTGCGCTGGTGCACGGGTATCACGCTGACTCGCAGCCGGGTGCTGGCGACGCCGGACTGCTTCACGGGGATGTCCCAGCAGGACTTCGAGCGCTTCTACGATCTGTCGACCGGAGACATCAGCGGCGGCACCAACGGGCCCCGCTACCGCAGCCATCCGCGCTACGACTCCACCACCCGCCGCGCGGACTGGGCGGTCTATGCCTGGGAGACGCCCTCGTCATACGGGAAGCCGACCCTGGCCTCGACGTCCGAAGCGACTCTGTACGACGCGGGATCGGCGGCGACGTTCTACTCCTGGTCGGGCCTGAGCACGAACGGCGCGCCGCGCACCCGGCACTCCGAGCCGGTGGTCGTCAGATCGGCCGCGGAGTGCGCCTCGCTGCTCGGCAGCAGCCTGCCGTGGGGCAGCTTCTGCACCACCCCCGCCCCCGGGACACCGCTGATCGCCGACGAGGACCAGTGCCTCGGCGACGCGGGCGGCGCGCTGGTCGCGGGCGGCAAGCTGGTCGGTATCTCCGCCACCCGCAGCACCGGTTGTGTGCAGGGCGGCGTCCGCCTGTACACGAGCGTCCCGGCGTACCGGGCGCAGATGACCGGCTTCAGCCGCGAGGTCGACAGCTGGTACAACGATCTGGGGTCCGTGCTCACCCGGCAGACACTCCCCGTGGGCGGCGCGATGATCGACGTCTGCTCCACAGATCCCGACCAGCGACTCATGGGCTGCGGCGCGGACAACATGGGTGCCACCGGCGACTGGACGTACAGCTTCACCACCCAGTTCGGCGATCTGAAGGGCGACGGCGAGGGCGACTGGCTCGCGAAGACGTCCGGCGGACGGCTCTACCGGGTGGCCGACCCGCTGGACCAGGAACTCGGCGACGCCCCGCGCCAGTACCTCGGCGACTGGTGGGGCAAGTACAAGAACCTCGTCGCGACCCGCGACCTGAGCGGTGACGGCCTGCCCGACATCCTGGCCCGCGACACGTACGGCGTGGTGTGGCTGTACAAGGGCAGGAGTGACGGGTCGGTGTCCGGCCGTACGAAGGTCACGACCTGGAAGTCCTACACGGCGATCGCGGGCCGCGGCGACTACTCGGGCGACGGGAAGAACGACGTCGTGGCCCGGGACTCGGCCGGTGTGCTGTGGCTGTACCGCGGCAACGGCCACGGCGGTTTCGAGGCGCGGACGCAGGTCGGCTCCGGCTGGAACAAGTTCAACGTGATCGTCGGCAGCGGCGACATGGACCACGACGGCCGCCAGGACCTCGTCGTCCGCACGACAGAAGGCGCGGCGTACCTCTTCAACGCCGACCACACGGGCGGCTTCTACACCAAGAAGCTGCTGGCGTCGTCCGGGTGGCAGAAGTTCAGCAAGATCGCCTGACCGACCTTCCGTCGGGTCCCTGAGAACAGCGAGATCACGTCGTGCTTCCTGAATCAATGAAATGGGATTCCTCTGATATGACGCGAGCGTTCCTCCCCTTCCGGCGTCGCACCCGGCGCATGGCGGTGGCGGCCGTCGCCTCCGCCGCGGTCGTCGCGGGTGTGCTGACCGCCACCGCTCCCGGCGAGGCGGCGGCCGCCACGACCACGCCGACGTGGCTGATCGCGCTGAAGCAGTCGGACGAGGCGACGGGCGCGGAGCGCGCCTGCACGGGTGTGGCGCTGAGCCGGACCCGGGTGCTCGCGACGGCGGACTGCTTCACGGGGCACTCCCAGGAGGACTCGCTCTTCCTCTACGGCGCCTCGGGTGAGCGCATATCGGACACCAACTCCCCGGTGTACCGCACCCACCCGCGCTACGAGGCCGCCACGCGCAAGGCGGACTGGGCCGTGGCCGTAGCCGAGACACCGAGCACGTTCGGCACCGCGGTGCTCGCCTCGTCGTCCGACACCGCGCTGTACGCAGCGGGCGCGAAGGCCGTCTTCCACTCCTGGACGGGTGTGCAGACACCGGACGCCCCGCGGGTGGCGCACTCCGAGAGCGTGGTGCTGCGCTCAGCGACCGACTGCGCGGCGCTGCTTGGTCGGTCGCTCCCGTGGGGGACGTTGTGCACGACCCCCGCTCCGGACACGCCGCCGGTGGCGGACGGCGACCAGTGCTACGGGGACGCGGGCGGCGCCCTGGTCGGCGGCGGCAAACTGCTGGCGGTCTCGGCGACGAGCGCCACGGGATGCGCTCAGGGCGGGGTGCGGCTGTACACGAAGGTCGCCGACTACCGGGCCCAGATGACGGACTGGTCGAGGAATGTGGACCTGTGGTCACACGTTTCGGGTTCCGTCCTGGCGCGCGAGGGTGAGCACGCCGACCTGATCGACGTCTGCGGGATTCCCTACCCCGATCTGGGCATGACCGCGGACTGCCGCGTCGACAGCGGCGGCGACTACGGCGACACCGGCTACGTCTGGAACACCCAGCTCGGCGACCTGCGCGGCGACGGCAAGGGCGATCTGCTGGCGAAGACCTCGGACGGCCGGCTCTACCGGCTGGTCGAACCGCCGAGCAACTTCAAGAACGCCTCGCGCAAGTACCTCGGCGACTGGTGGAACAAGTACAACCGGCTGATCGCGACCCGCGACCTGAGCGGTGACGGCCTGCCCGACCTGCTCGCCCGGGACGGCGACGGCTATGTGTGGCTGTACAAGGGGAAGAGCGACGGGTCTCTGTCCGGCCGTACCAAAGTCGCGAACTGGAAGTACTACTCGGCGATCGCGGGTCGGGGCGACTACTCCGGCGACGGGAAGAACGACGTCGTCGCCCGGGACGGCAACGGCGTGCTCTGGCTCTACCGCGGCAACGGCCGCGGCGGTTTCGAGGCCCGGACCCAGGTCGGCTCCGGCTGGGGCAAGTTCAACGTGATCGTCGGCAGCGGGGACATGGACAACGACGGCCGCCAGGACCTTGTGGTCCGTACGACGGACGGCGCGGCGTACCTCTTCAACGCCGACCACGCCGGCGGCTTCTACAGCAAGAAGCTGATCGCCGCGTCCGGCTGGAAGAACTACGTCAAGATCACCTGATCGGAAGGTGTGTGTGGGGGGTCTCATGGGCTACCAGCGAACGAACCAGGGCCGCAGACTGAGCGCACTGCTCGGTGCCGCCCTCACCCTGGCGGCAGTCAGCGCGGTGCTGCCCGCCGTACCGGCGGCGGCCGACACCGCGGCCGGCACGGTCGTGCTCCCGCAGGAGGACCGGCGTGTGCCACGCAGCGTGCGCGTGCTGAACGCCGGGGCGACCGGCTTCCTGTACGCGCAGGAGGGCGACGACCGGCTGCACTGGGTGGACTACGCGACGGGGGCGGAGACGATCCTGGCGCAGCGGCTGCCGGAGAAGATCACGTACAACCCCTTCGACGGATTCCGCGGATCGGCCAACGGACAGGCCTACTACGGCGCCGGCTCCGACACCGTGGCCCTGTACTCCGACACGCCCGCACCCCATGTGACCCTGCAACAGGGTGCTGGCGGCGGTGCGACGACGGAGATCGCCATCCCGGAGGGCCAGACCTACTACGGCACCTTCGGGACCACCGTCGTGACCAAGACGGGCCCCGCGCTGGAGCCGACGTCATACCACCTGCTGCGCAGCGAGTCGGGAACCGTGACGGACACTCCCGTCACCGGAGTGCCGGAGGGGGCGAAGCTGGACCAGTCGCTGGAGGACGGTGACTCCCGCTCGGTCGTCCTGCGGTACAGCACCGCCGTACCGGACGGCACCGTGCTCGGATTCGGCATCGTGGACCTGGCCGACGGTGTGATGCGTGCGCTGCCCTATCCCGGCAGCGCGTGGTCGGTGAACGGCTGGCGGCTCGGCCGTGACTCCCTCCTGCGCCTGATGGACTCGTCGGCCGCCGTCGTGGACCGGGCGGATCCCACGACGGTGATCGTGCCCCGCGTGGAGTCCGGCAGCGTCACGTACGACTCCGCCTTCGCCCTGCTGGGGGATTCGGTGCTGGCCGCCGACGTCATGCAGGACGGCAACAGCGACTACATCGGGCAGCCCCTGGTCGAACTGGGCGTCGAGGGGCAGCCGATGACCCGGTTGCTCGACGGCGCGCAGAGTTCGTTCGTCGTGGCACCCGACGGGTCTGTTCTCGTGGCCGGCACGGAGGCCGTCCCCGACCAGGGCACACCCGACTGGGCCGTCTACCGCTTCTCGCGGGCGGCGGACGGCAGCCTGGTCAGGAAGCGGCTCGCCACGATCGCGCCGATGCCGGCGTGGATCTACGGCCTCTCGCTGGGCAGCGGCATCCTGACCACCGCCGACGAGGGGACGGCGTACTCACCCGGCGGCATCATGGGCGGCTACCACAGCACCTGGCTGGCCACGAAGGGCACGCCCTCCGCCGTCCGGCACACCGCGGACGGTGTGGTGTCCGGGCGGGAGGGGGACTGCCACGCGTTCGACCTCCCGAGGAGCGGCTGCGTCACCATGTGGGCAGGCGGAGACGGCTTCCACGGACGCGAAGAGGGCACCGAACAGGGCGCCACGATGTTGCTGCGGAACGGCACCGCCACCTGGGGACCGCAGATCGACACGGGGGAGGACTCGCCCCGACTCGCGGATCTCTCCGGCCGCTTCGGCGTGGTGAACGGGGCCTCGTCGGACAACCAGTACGTAGTCGGGTTCCAGCAGGGCACCCCGGGCACCGTTGTGCAGAAGCGCGACCGGGTGGGCGCCGCCGTGTGGGGCTCGACGTTGTGGAGCGGCGGTACGAGCGGATCAACCGTCACCGCGACCAGGCTCCCCTCGGGCGGCCAGATCACGTCCTTCACCACCCGCAACGGCTGCCTCCCCAGTGAACTCCAGGCCGTCGGGCGCTGGGTGTACTGGTCGTGCATCGACCACTGGGGATCTGTGCAGGGGGCGGGCGTCTTCGACAGCCTGACCCGGCAGACGATGACCGCCCCGGCCAAGGACGTGCTGCTGGGCGACGGCTACTTCGTGCAGTACCTGTCGGGCCAGGGCCTGAAGCTGATCGATCTGCACAGTGGGCTGCCTGCCAGTGGCGCCTATACGGACCTGCCTGCCAAGGTGCTGGCCACCGAGACCGACATCGGCCCGCGCCACGAGCGGCGCTCCGACTGGACGGTCGACAGGTTCGGCGGCCACGTGGCGTACGTGGACCCCGACCGGCACGTGCACGTCGTGCCCACGGGGATCGCCGCGCCCGCGATGAACGTGATCGACTCCGTTGAACCCGGTACGTCACTCGACCTCCGGACGGCCGCCGCGACCTGGTCGGGGAAGTGGTGGCTCTCCAAGCCGGCCGCGACCTGGACGCTCGCGATCCGCGACAAGGTGTCCGGGGCAGTCGTGCGGACGCTCGGTGGCGGCGAGGCCAGAGGAGCGCTCGCGACGTCCTGGGACGGCCGGACGTCCACCGGCGCCTACGTGCCGAACGGCGCGTACACCTGGTCGTTGACGGTCCAGCCCGCCGACGGAGCGGGCGCCGCGCTGGTACGGACGGGCGCGGTGAAGCTGACAGGTGGCGCCCCGGTACGCCGCGACCAGGTCGGCGCGGACGCCCTGGGGGACCTGCTGTCGCTGAGTTCGACGGGTGCGTTCTCCTTCCACAAGGGGGGCGGCTTCACGACGAAGGTTTCGGGTGCGGCGTGGTCGACGTCGTTGGTGGCGGTGCCGTTCGGGGATGTGAACGGGGATCGGTGCAACGACGTGCTGGTGCGGTTCAGCAGCGGGACCCTGCGGGCGTTCAAGCCGGGGTGTGGTGCTGCCCTGAGCAGCACGACTCCGTACACCTCGCTGGGGACCGGCTGGGAGCTGTACAACGCGTTCACCTCGCCCGGCGACATGACGGGTGACGGGCGGGCGGATCTGCTGGCGCGGGGTGCGAAGACCGGGACGCTGTATCTGTTCCCGGGGACGGCGGACGGGAAGCTGGGTGCTCGGAAGGTCGTGCGTACGAGCTGGTCGGGCTTCAGCCACATCGTCGGTGCCGGGGATCTGAACGGCGACGGCATCGGGGACGTGCTGGCGCGCAGCACGAGCGGCAAGCTGTACCGCTGCTACGGCCGCGCGGACGGGACCCTCGGTTCGGGTGTGGTGCTCTGGTCGGACTGGGGTGCGTCGTACAAGGAGGTCGTCGGCGTTGGTGACATCACCGGTGACGGCAAGGCGGACCTCGTCGTGCGGGACAAGTACGGCAACCTCTACCGCAACGCCGGCAACGGCAACGGCACCTTCGGCGGGCGTGTGAAGGT
>NZ_JBFAXR010000206.1:0-10102 GCF_040680895.1 Streptomyces sp. NPDC051940
GTGGTGAGGCCCACCGTCGCCGAGCGCGGCGAGCGGTTGCCGGCCGCGTCCCGGGCGTAGACGGCGAAGGTGCCCGCGGTCAGAGCGACTCCGTCGGCAGGCCCGCCTCCGTCCAGTCCTGGATGCCCTCGCGCTACTTGCGGACGTTCGTGTAGCCGAGGGCCGTCAGCCGGTCCGCGACCTGGCCGCTGTTGGCGCAGGCCGGGTTGGAGCAGTACGTGACGATCGCGGCGGAGCGGTCGGGGAGCAGGGCCGCCGCCCGCTCGTCGACCTCCCCCGGCGCCAGCGGCAGCGCGCCGGGCAGGTGCTGCTTGGCGTGGTACTCGCCGCCGAGGGCGTCCACGACCGTCACCGCTCCGGAGTCCAGTGCGGCCTTGAGCTCGTCCCGGGTGATCAGGGCAGTCATACGTGCACCTCCAAGAGAATCGGACTATAGTCCGCTTATGTCGCCCGACCGTACCGGACCGCAGTCCGCTTCTGCAACTCCCCTGGAACTGCTCCGCACTCCGCCGCCCAAGGAGCGCGCCGACGCGGCCCGCAACCGCTCGGCCGTACTGGAGGCCGCCGCCCGGCTGTTCGCCGAGCACGGCGTCGACGCCGTCTCGCTGGACCAGGTGGCCAGGGAGGCCGGCGTCGGCAAGGGGACGCTGTTCCGCCGCTTCGGCGACAGGTCGGGGCTGGCGGCCGCCCTGCTCGACAGCCGCGAGCGGGAACTGCAGGAGGCGATCCTGCACGGCCCGCCGCCGCTCGGCCCGGGCGCGCCGGACGCGGACCGCCGGGCGGCCTTCGCCGGGGCGTACACGGACTACCTGCTGGAACACCTCGCCCTGGTGCGGATGTCGGAGACCGCGTCACCCGGCGCCCGCTACCGCATCGGCGCGTACCGCTTCTGGCACCGGCATCTGACGATCCTGCTCGGCGGCGCCGAGGACCCCGAGCACACGGCTCACGCCGTGCTCGCCGCACTGGCCGCCGACCATGTCGCGGCGCTGCTGCCCGAACTGGGCGCGGAGCGTATCCGGGCGGGAGTCGTACGGATGGCGCGCCGGGCGGGCCGGGGCGAGGCCGAGGGCGGGGCGGCCCCGGAAGGGTGACCCGTGGGGTCTGCCCCGTGACCGCTCAGGCCGCGGCGGCCACCCGGTCCTGGGCCCGCTCCCCGTGGCCTTCGTCAGCGTCGTGCGGCAGCCGCAGCGCCGCCACCAGCGCCAGCGCCATCAGCCCCGCCGCCGCCGCGAACACCGCGTCCGTCGACGTCACGAACGCGTCCACCGCGCGTACGAACGCCGGACCGTGAAGGGACGCGATGTCGTCCGTAGTGCCGCCCGGGACCGAGGACGCGTACACGCGGGCGAGGAGCGTGCCGAAGAGGGCCGCGCCCAGCGCGCCGCCCAGGGTCTGGAAGAAGCGGATCGCCGTGGTGGCGACGCCCAGCTGCGCGGGCGGGGCGACCTGCTGGACGAGCACGATCAGCTGGCCGATCAGCTGGCCGAAGCCCATGCCGAGCAGCAGGAGCGCGCCGCGGATCGCCCACAGGCTGGTGTCCGTGCCGGAGGTGGCCAGCCACCCGAGGGCCAGCGCGGAGACGGCCGTGCCGCTGATCGCGAAGGTGCGGTTGGACCAGCCCAGGCGGCCGGCGAGCAGGCCCACGGCCGTCATCCCGGCGGCCATCGGCAGCAGGTACAGGGCGGCGGCGTCGGCCGCGATGCCCCGGGCGACCTGCAGGTAGATCATGACGTAGACCATGCCGCCCATGAGCGCCATGCCGATCAGGCCCTGGATGGCGAAGGCCGCGCGCAGCGTCCGGTCGCGGAAGAGGGTCAACGGCAGGATCGGCTCCGCGGCCGTGGACTGCCGCCACAGGAAGGCGGCCAGCAGTGCGAGGGCCAGGGCGACGAGGCCGAGGACGACCGGCGAGCCCCAGGCGTAGTCCTTGCCGCCCCACTCCGTGACGAGCAGCAGCGTCGAGGCGAAGGCCGCCGCCAGCGCCGCGCCCGGGTAGTCGATGCGGTGGGCGCGGGTGCGTCCGGGGAGCTGGAGGGCGTACGCGCCGACGGCCAGGACCGCGAGGCCGACCGGCAGGTTGACGTAGAAGATCCAGCGCCAGTCCGCGTGGTCCGCCAGGAGCCCGCCGAGCCACGGCCCCACCGCCATGCCCGCGCCGGCGACCAGTCCGCCGACCGAGGCGCCCCGGCCGCCGCCGCCTTCCTCCCCGGGGCCCTTGAGCTGGGCGATGACCACCATCGTGATGCTCATCAGCCCGCCGCCGCCGATGCCCTGCACGGCCCGCGCCGCGATGAGCTGGCCCATGTCCTGGGCCGCCCCGCAGAGTGCGGAGCCGGCGAGGAAGAACGCGACGACCGCCAGGAAGACGCGCTTGGCGCCGTAAACGTCGCTGAGCTTGCCGAGCAGCGGCAGCGCGGCCGTGGCGGCCAGCGAGTACGCGCTGATCAGCCAGGGGATCTTGGCCACCCCGTGGGCCGGGTCCAGGTCCCGGACGATCGGGACGGTCGCCGCCGAGACGATGTTCATGTCGAGCACGGCCAGCAGGACGGTGGCCAGGCAGGCGATGAAGCCGAGCTTGGTCTTCAGGGGCATGGGGGGCGACTGCGGCGCCCGGGAGGTCGTCATGGGCACCACCATGCCCGTAAAACATAGACCCGGTCAAGAATTTATCCGGGATGAAAATTCATCCCGGTCAACTCGGGTGTAGAGTGAGCCCATGGCGGAGGCGATGGGGCTGCGGGAGCGCAAGAAGCTCGAGACCGGACTGCGGATCTGGCGCACCGCGATCTCGCTCTTCAGCGAGCGGGGGTACGACGACGTCTCCGTGGCGGAGATCGCCGCCGCCTCGGACGTGTCCAAGATGACCGTCTTCAACTACTTCGGCAGCAAGGACGACCTGGTCTTCGCGCCGATGCAGGAGCACTTCGCCGACGGCGCCCGCGCGGTCCGCGACCGCGCTCCCGGCGAGTCGGCCGTGGCGGCGATGCGCCGCCAGTTCCTCGAGGCCCTCGAGGAGCGCGACCCCTCCGTCGGCGCCAGCGGCGACCCGATCACCCTGAAGGTGTTCCAGCTGGTGCAGGACACGCCCGTGCTCTTCTCCCGGGCCCGGCTGCTGGTGATCGACGCGGCCGAGGAGCTCGTCGGGGCGCTGCTGGCGGAGGACGGGAGCGCCGACGAGACGACCGCCCGGGTCGCGGCGGGCGTGCTCACCGCGACGCGCGCCGCCCTGATCGCGGCCAACCGCCAGCGCCAGGGCCGGGGCGAGTCCGCCGACGAGATCGCCGCCGCCTCCGCCGCCGAGGCCGAGCGGGCGTTCGCCCTGGTGGAGCACGGCCTGGGGGCGTACCCCGGACGGTGAGCGCGCCCGCCGGCCGTGGCAGGGATCACGTCGGCCCCGGCGGCTCCCGTGCCGGAGTGCTCGCAAACTGGCCTAGACTCGAAGCGTGCGACGTGGTGATGGACGACTCAACCACGACCTGATCCCGGGAGAGAAGGGCCCCCAGGACGCTTGCGGCGTCTTCGGTGTCTGGGCCCCCGGCGAAGAGGTCGCCAAGCTCACCTATTTCGGTCTGTACGCGCTGCAGCACCGGGGACAGGAGTCCGCGGGCATCGCAGTGAGCAACGGCTCACAGATCCTCGTCTTCAAGGACATGGGACTGGTCTCCCAGGTCTTCGACGAGACCTCCCTCGGCTCCCTCTCCGGGCATATCGCCGTCGGTCACGCCCGGTACTCCACCACCGGCGCGTCCGTGTGGGAGAACGCCCAGCCGACCTTCCGGGCCACCGCCCACGGCTCCCTGGCGCTCGGCCACAACGGCAACCTCGTCAACACGGCGGAGCTGGCGGCCCTCGTCGAGAAGCTCCCCGCCGAGGGCACCAGGGCGACCCGCGTCGCGGCCACCAACGACACCGACCTGGTGACGGCCCTGCTGGCCGGCCAGGTCGACGACGACGGCAAGCCGCTGACCGTCGAGGAGGCGGCACCGCAGGTGCTGCCGCAGGTCAAGGGCGCCTTCAGCCTCGTCTTCATGGACGAGAACACCCTGTACGCCGCCCGCGACCCGCAGGGCATCCGCCCGCTGGTGCTGGGCCGGCTGGAGCGCGGCTGGGTCGTCGCCTCCGAGACCGCCGCGCTCGACATCGTCGGCGCCTCCTTCGTCCGGGAGATCGAGCCCGGCGAGATGGTGGCCGTCGACGAGCAGGGTCTGCGAACCTCTCGATTCGCTGAAGCAAAGCCCAAAGGCTGCGTCTTCGAGTACGTCTACCTGGCCCGTCCGGACACCGACATCGCCGGCCGCAACGTCTACCTCTCCCGCGTGGAGATGGGCCGCAGGCTGGCGAAGGAGGCCCCGGTCGAGGCCGATCTGGTCATACCGACTCCGGAGTCCGGCACCCCCGCCGCCGTCGGCTACGCGGAGGCCTCCGGCATCCCCTACGGCACCGGTCTGGTCAAGAACTCCTACGTCGGCCGGACCTTCATCCAGCCGTCGCAGACCATCCGCCAGCTCGGCATCCGCCTCAAGCTGAACCCGCTGAAGGAAGTCATCAAGGGCAAGCGACTGGTGGTCGTCGACGACTCGATCGTCCGCGGCAACACCCAGCGCGCCCTGGTCAAGATGCTCCGCGAGGCCGGCGCCGCCGAGGTGCACATCCGCATCTCGTCGCCGCCGGTGAAGTGGCCCTGCTTCTTCGGCATCGACTTCGCCACCCGGGCCGAGCTGATCGCCAACGGCATGACCGTGGACGAGATCGGCAAGTCGCTCGGCGCGGACTCCCTCGCGTACATCTCGATCGACGGCATGATCGAGGCGACGACCATCGCGAAGCCGAACCTCTGCCGGGCCTGCTTCGACGGCGAGTACCCGATGGAGCTGCCCGACCCCGAGCTGCTCGGCAAGCAGCTGCTGGAGACCGAGGTGGCCGGCGGCCGCGACGCGGCCGACGCCCTGCGCCGCCCGTAACCGGAAACCCCGGACCGGACAGCGGCCCCAAGACCCCACGTAACCGAACACCAAGGGATCTCAGCCATGGCTGGTGCCAGCTACGCAGCTGCCGGCGTCGACATCGAGGCGGGCGACCGCGCCGTCGAGCTCATGAAGGAATGGGTGAAGAAGGCCACCCGCCCCGAGGTCGTCGGCGGCCTCGGCGGTTTCGCGGGCCTCTTCGACGCCTCCGCCCTCAAGCGGTACGAGCGCCCCCTGCTCGCCTCCGCCACGGACGGCGTCGGCACCAAGGTCGCCATCGCGCAGAAGATGGACGTGCACGACACCATCGGCCACGACCTGGTCGGCATGGTGGTGGACGACATCGTGGTCACCGGCGCCGAGCCGCTGTTCATGACCGACTACATCTGCGTCGGCAAGGTCGTCCCGGAGCGGGTCGCCGCGATCGTCAAGGGCATCGCCGAGGGCTGTGTGCTGGCCGGCTGCGCCCTGGTCGGCGGCGAGACCGCCGAGCACCCCGGCCTGCTGGGCGCCGACGAGTACGACGTGGCGGGCGCCGGCACGGGCGTCGTCGAGGCCGACCAGGTGCTGGGCGCGGATCGTATCCGTACGGGGGACGCCGTCATCGCGATGGCCTCCTCGGGCCTTCACTCCAACGGGTACTCGCTGGTCCGGCACGTGTTCTTCGACCGGGCGGGCTGGGCGCTGGACCGCGAGGTGCCGGAGTTCGGGCGGACGCTGGGCGAGGAGCTGCTCGAGCCCACCAAGATCTACTCGCTGGACTGCCTGGCTCTCATCCGCACCGCGGAGGTGCACGGCTTCTCCCACATCACGGGCGGCGGCCTGGCGAACAACCTGGCCCGGGTGATCCCGGACTCCCTGCACGCCACCGTCGACCGGTCGACGTGGACGCCGGGCGCGGTGTTCGACACGGTCGGCCGGCTGGGCGGGGTCGAGAGGGCCGAGCTGGAGAAGACGCTGAACATGGGCGTGGGCATGATGGCCGTCGTGCCCGAGCAGTCCGTGGACGTCGCGCTGTCGGTCCTCGCGGACCGGGGTGTCGACGCCTGGGTCGCCGGCGAGATCACGGAGCGCGGCGAGCGGTCCGGGGCGGTCACCATGACCGGGGACTACGCGGGCTGAGCCCGTCGGCAGGAGTGCCGCTGCCGGGGGTGCGCCCCCGGCAGCCGGAGCCCGAGAGCTGGAAAGCGGCAGGGCCGACAGTCGGCAGGGCTGCAAAAAGGCAGCAAAAAGGGCCCGCCGGGGACTCACCTCGGACTGGGCTCCCTTTTTGCTGCGGGGTTACGCGTAGGTGCTACGCCCCGCGACGACGCGATGCGGACTGGCCCGACGACTGCTCGTCGTCGTCCTCTTCGTCCTCGTCGTCGTCGTTGTAGAGATCCGCGTACTGTGCGTACGGGTCATCGTCCAGCTCATCGTCGTCCTCGAGCGGCTCACCATTCGGCGGCTGCTGAGGTGAAGATGCGCCCAGCTCGTTGGCCAGGCGTGAGAGATCCGTCCCACCGCTGTTGTACTTCAGCTGGCGGGCGACCTTCGTCTGCTTGGCCTTGGCCCGGCCGCGCCCCATGGCTCGACCCCCTTATACGGCGGGGCTCGACGGCCCCAGAGTCTTGACACGCGTTCATGATTCGGAACGGACTCTCGCG
The DNA here is from genome assembly GCF_040680895.1 of Streptomyces sp. NPDC051940. NCBI lineage: Bacteria > Bacillati > Actinomycetota > Actinomycetes > Kitasatosporales > Streptomycetaceae > Streptomyces > Streptomyces sp. NPDC051940. Next base: position 6,614 of record NZ_JBFAXR010000206.1, read on the forward strand.
GGGAGAGACCGGTCCGTCGGGGTTCAACGGTACCTGCTTCTGCGTCCATACGGTACGCCGCTCGCAGGACGGGCCACGTCGCATGGCCCGGCTTCGCCCCTGTCCTTGCTGGTCAGGCCGATTCTATCGGCTGACGAGGCGCCGGCGGACGGTGCGTCGTGAGATGCGTAACGCCGGTCCGGGCACTTTGCGGTCGCGAACGCGCTGTGTGTGCTCGCCTACGGTGCGGGCACGCGAAGTGTGGGCGCCCCGCGCTCCGGGGCACCCACACTACAGACCGGGACGGGGTGGTCACGCGCGCTTCGCGTCGGCCATCCGCTGCTCGGCGATGCGGTCCGCGGCGACGGCCGGGGGGATGCCGTCGGCGTCGGCCTTCGCGAAGATCTCCAGCGTGGTGTCGAAGATCTTCGAGGCCTTCGCGCGGGCGCGCTCCATGTCGAATCCGTGCAGCTCGTCCGCGACCTGGATGACACCGCCGGCGTTCACGACGTAGTCCGGGGCGTACAGGACGCCGCGGTCGGCGAGGTCCTTCTCCACGCCCGGGTGGGCGAGCTGGTTGTTCGCCGCGCCGCAGACGATCTTCGCGGTGAGGACCGGGACGGTGTCGTCGTTCAGCGCACCGCCGAGGGCGCACGGCGCGTACACGTCCAGGGGGAGGCGGATCAGCTCGTCGGTGGTGGCAGCCACCCGTACCGACGGGTGCGCGGTGAGGACCCGCTCGACGGACTCCGCGCGCACGTCCGTGATCACGACGTCCGCGCCGTCCTCGACGAGGTGGTCCACCAGGTAGTGGCCGACCTTGCCGACGCCGGCGACGCCGACGGTGCGGCCCTTCAGCGTCGGGGCGCCCCACAGGTGCCGGGCGGCGGCCCGCATGCCCTGGAAGACGCCGTAGGAGGTGAGGACGGAGGAGTCGCCGCAGCCGCCGTTCTCGGGGGAGCGGCCCGTGGTCCACTGGTTGACCCGGGCGATGACGTCCATGTCCTGGACGTACGTGCCGACGTCGCAGGCAGTGACGTACCGGCCACCGAGGGAGGCGACGAAGCGCCCGTACGCGAGGAGCAGCTCCTCGGTCTTGATCTCCTCGGGGTCGCCGATGATGACCGCCTTGCCGCCGCCGAGCGCGAGGCCGGCCATGGCGTTCTTGTACGACATGCCGCGGGACAGGTTGAGCGCGTCCATGACGGCTTCCTCGTCCGAGGCGTAGGCGTGGAACCGGGTGCCGCCGAGGGCGGGCCCGAGGGCGGTGGAGTGGATGGCGATGACGGCCTTCAGGCCGGTCTCGCGGTCCTGGCAGAGGACGACTTGCTCGTGGCCGCCCTGTTCGGTCTGGAAGAGCGTCTGCAGGACAGAAGGTGCGAGCACGCTGCCGTCGGCGCTGACGGAAGACGATACGTCGGTCACGGTGGTGACTCCGGATGTTCGCGGGGACGCCCTCCTAAGGGTGGGGAGGGCCTGTCGATCCACAAGCCTAGAACGTCAGGTCCCTCCCGTGTGCCTCGGCGGCTCCCCAGCCGGGTAGGTGAGGTTCCCCAGTGTGGGGGAGACTCGATGCGGTGGCATCGAGCAGCGGGCAATCGCCCGCGGGTCGGAAAGGGGAGTGGGCGTGGCGCTCGTCTCGTCGGTGGTGGTTCCGTACGCCGCCTACCTGAGGGTCTACGAGCCCCTTGCCGCCTTCCCCGAGCCGGAGCGGGGCCACTGGTACCGCTACGCCCGGCGGGCGGACCGGCCCGGCGCGCAGGACGAGTTGCGCCGCTCCCTGGCCGATCTGGCCGGCACCCCGCCGGTGGCCGTGCCCCCGCACGAGAGCGACGAGGCGTTCGTCGCCGTGGTGGACGGGGTGACCTGTGTCTGCCCCTGGCGGACCCGGCTGCGCTCGTGGCTGGCCCTGCAGGAGCTGGAGCACGAGCTGCCCGACCCCGTGCTGCGCTCGGCGCTGCCGAAGGTGGTGCGCGAGCAGGCGGCCGCCGACTACGAGCGCTGGCGCGAGGAGAACCCGGACGCCCGCCCCTGGATCCGCACCGGCGTCTGGGCGGTCCCGGTCCGCTGGTTCGTCCTGTTCTCCGACGAGGAGCGCGAGTACGAGCCCGCGCCCCCCTCCGTGCCACCGGTCCCGGTGTTCCGCTACCGCACGCCGATGGCACAGGCGCGCCGGCGGGCGGCCCGGGGCCTGCGCGCGCTGCGGGACGCCTCGAAGGAGTACGACGAGACCGGCCGGCCGTCCCCCCACGAGGCCCTCATCGACGGGCTCCTGGACGTGGGGCGGTGGCTGGAGGAGTTCCATCCGCGCTCCCTGGTGGAGCTGGACTACGGCGGGCTCGTGCACGCGCTGCCGAAGGAGCATCTGGAGGGCGACCACTCGGCCGCGGACGTCGCCGAGGGGCTCGCCGCGCTGGCCGCGGGCGACGGCGAGCGGGCCGGGGCGGCGTACCGGAGGCTGACGGATCGTTGGGGACTGGTCAGGGACCGGCAGTTCGCGAGTTGAATCCGTAATCCAGTCCTGACATGCGAAACCTAGTGCGATGGGCGATTCCGGACTAAGGTCCTCCGCATGTGACCGAGGGTCACGGCGGGACGGGACCTATGGCCTGAGGTCATGTGACCTGAGTCCTGGGCAGGTTGGGACGTAGGTCCCGATCCGGGCCAAAGCCCCAAGCGTGATGGATTCCACGTACTGGGGCCTTGCCCCCATCCCATACCCTCGTGTCAAAATAGGACAAGGAGTCCAGGAGGGGTACCTTGCATCCAACTAAGGGTGGAATGCCGGGTATTGATCTCCATGGGGGGCCTTGTGGCCTCTGATGGCGCTGTGACTGATCGTTACGACCGGGTGACTGTCCGTTATGGCATGGTCCATCGGCTTCCGCTGGGGTTGAACACCTCAGAGGGCAATTCCATCGGTTTGAGCCACGGCGCTGGACAGATGGTGTAGTTGTAGTGCCGAGGACAAGCCGTTCGTCCTATAACCGACTCGACCCGCGTCCCGCCATTTCGGGCAACGTGGGTCAAGGTGCAGAATTTAGAGGAAAGAACCGAGATCAGTTCGGTTCTCCCGAGGAGGCCGCTCATGACCGCTCGCACCCCTGATGCCGAGCCGCTGCTGACCCCTGCTGAGGTTGCCACGATGTTCCGCGTCGACCCCAAGACGGTCACGCGCTGGGCGAAGGCGGGCAAGCTCACGTCGATTCGTACTCTCGGTGGCCACCGGCGCTACCGCGAGGCCGAGGTCCGTGCCCTGCTGGCGGGCATCCCGCAGCAGCGCAGCGAGGTCTGACCCAGTCGTCGGACCCCGTACGAGACAACTACATATCGGGGCATTTCGGGGCCCCCACCCCGAATCTGATGCCCACCCTGAACGTTCGATCGCGCTGGACTCCGCCGGGTCCAGCGCGATTGCGTTTTGCGTACACGGGGGGTCTGGGCCTGGACGAGGCCGACCACCTCGCCCACGACATCTGCGTGTTCGACCACGGCCGCGTCAACGCCCGC
>NZ_JBFAXR010000207.1:0-9657 GCF_040680895.1 Streptomyces sp. NPDC051940
GGGGGGGTGTGGGTTTTACCTCCCCCCGCGACATACAACCCCCACCCCCGGGGGGGGGGGGGGGCGGCCCCCCCCCCCCCCCGGAGTCGGTTCGGTCACCCACCCCGCCGGAGGCGCTCAGCGGAGGAACGCGGCCGCGACGCCCGCGTCGACGGGGATGTGCAGGCCCGTCGTGTGGCTGAGGTCGCCGCCCGTGAGGGCGAAGACCGCGTTCGCCACGTGCTCCGGGAGCACCTCCCGCTTGAGCAGCGTGCGCTGGGCGTAGAAGGCCCCCAGCTCCGACTCCTCCACCCCGTAGACCGCCGCACGCTGGGCACCCCAGCCGGCGGCGAAGATGCCGGAGCCGCGGACCACGCCGTCCGGGTTCACGCCGTTGACGCGGATCCCGTGCTCGCCCAGCTCCGCGGCCAGCAGCCGCACCTGGTGCGCCTGGTCGGCCTTCGTGGCGCCGTACGCGATGTTGTTCGGCCCGGCGAAGACGCCGTTCTTGGACGCGATGTAGACGATGTCGCCGCCCAGCCCCTGGGCGAGCATCACCCGCGCCGCCTCCCGCGAGACCAGGAAGGAGCCGCGCGCCATGATGTCGTGCTGCAGGTCCCAGTCCCGCGTCGTGGTCTGAAGCAGCGGCTTGGAGATGGAGATGCCCGCGTTGTTGACCACCAGGTCCACCCCGCCGAAGGCGAGCGCGGCCTGCGCGAACGCCGCCTCGATCTGCTGCTCGCTGGTGACGTCCACCGTCACGGCGACCGCCCGGTCGGCGCCGCCCAGCTCCTCGGCCACCGCGGCGGCCGTGTCCGCGTTCAGTTCGGCGACCACCACGCACGCGCCCTCGGCGACCAGCCGCTCCGCGATGGCCTTGCCGATCCCGGAGCCCGCGCCGGTGACCAGGGCGATGCGGGTCGCCAGGGGCTTGGGCGGCGGCATCCTGCGCAGCTTGGCCTCCTCCAGCTCCCAGTACTCGATGCGGAACTTCTCCGCCTCCTCGATCGGCGCGTACGACGACACCGCCTCGGCGCCCCGCATCACGTTGACCGCGTTGACGTAGAACTCGCCCGCGACCCGCGCCGTCTGCTTGTCCTTGCCGTACGAGAACATCCCCACGCCCGGCACCAGCACGATCGCCGGGTCCGCGCCGCGCATCGCGGGGGAGCCGGGGACGGCGTGCCTCTCGTAGTACGCGCGGTACTCCTCGCGGTACTCGGCGTGCAGCTCCTTCAGCCGCGCCACCGCCTCCTCCAGCGGGGCGTCCGCGGGCAGGTCCAGGACCAGCGGGCGGACCTTGGTGCGCAGGAAGTGGTCGGGGCAGGAGGTACCCAGCGCGGCCAGCCGGGGATGCTCGGCGCGGGCGGTGAAGTCCAGGACGGCGTCGGAGTCCGTGAAGTGGCCGACCTGCGGCCGGTCCGTCGAGGCCAGGCCCCGGATGACGGGCGCCAGCGCGGCGGCCCGCGCCCGGCGCGCCTCCTCCGGCAGCGCCTCGTACCCGTCGAGCACCGGCCCGAACGGCTCCGGCTTACCCCGCTCGGCGAGGAACGCCTCGGCGGTGCGGATCATGTGCAGCGAGTTCGCCTCGCACTCCTCGGCCGTGTCGCCCCAGGCCGTGATGCCGTGGCCGCCGAGGACGCAGCCGATCGCCCGCGGGTTGTCGCGCTTGACCGCGGCGATGTCCAGGCCCAGCTGGAAGCCCGGACGGCGCCACGGCACCCACACCACGCGGTCGCCGAAGCACTCGGCGGTCAGCTTCTCCCCGTCGGCGGCGCACGCCAGCGCGATACCGGAGTCGGGGTGGAGGTGGTCGACGTGCGCGGCGTCGACGAGGCCGTGCATCGCGGTGTCGATGGAGGGCGCCGCCCCGCCCTTGCCGTGCAGGCAGTAGTCGAACGCGGCGACCATCTCGTCCTCGCGCTCCACCCCCGGGTACGTGCCCGTGAGGGCGCGCATCCGGTCCAGGCGCAGGACCGCCAGGCCCTCGGCCTTCAGCGTGCCGAGGTCGCCGCCGGAGCCCTTGACCCACATCAGCTCGACGTCGGCGCCGGTGACCGGGTCGGTCTCGGTGCCCTTGGCGGAGGCGTTGCCGCCGGCGTAGTTGGTGTTGCGGGGGTCGGCGCCGAGGCGGTGCGAGCGCTCCAGCAGCGCGGCGGCCTCGGGGTGGAGAGGGGAGGGCATGTGGGTTCCTTGGGGTTCTGGTGAGGTCTGGGGTGGGGCTTGGGCGCCTGGTTTGGGGATAGGCACCCGATTTGGGTTCGGGCGCCTGGTTTGGGTCTAGGCGCCCCAGCCCGCCTGCTCGCCGCCGACGCGCTCGTCGGTGATCTTCTGCGCCCAGCCGGAGCGCTTGTACGCGGCGACCGGGTCCGGGTCCAGGCCCAGCTCCTCGCGCACCTCGGCCAGCAGCGGCCGTACGTCGGTGTTGTACGCGTCCATCAGCACCGCGTTCGACTCCAGGACCTCGCCGGCGGCCTGGGCGGCGTGCAGGGCGTCGCGGTCCACGAGCAACGCCTTGGCGGTGGCCTCCTGCACGTTCATCACCGAGCGGATGATCGCGGGGATCTTCGCCTCGATGTTGTGGCACTGGTCGAGCATGAAGGCCACGTCGTGGGTGTAGCCGCCGCCGCGGACCACCTCGTACATGATCCGGAACAGCTGGAACGGGTCGGCCGCGCCGGCCATCAGGTCGTCGTCGGCGTAGAAGCGGGAGTTGAAGTCGAAGCCGCCGAGCTTGTTCTCGCGCAGCAGCAGGGCCACGATGAACTCGATGTTCGTGCCCGGGGCGTGGTGCCCGGTGTCCACGACCACCTGGGCCTTCTCGCCGAGCCTGAGGCAGTGCGCGTACGCGGTGCCCCAGTCCGGGACGTCCATCGTGTAGAAGGCCGGCTCGAAGAGCTTGTACTCCAGCAGCATCCGCTGGTCGTCGCCGAGGCGCTCGTACACCGCGGTCAGCGCCTCGGCGAGCCGGTCCTGGCGGGCGCGGACGTCGTCCTGGCCGGGGTAGTTCGTACCGTCGGAGAACCACAGCTTGAGGTCCTTCGACCCGGTGGCGTCCATGATGTCGACGCACTCCAGCAGATGGTCCAGGGCCTTGCGGCGTACGGCCGGGTCGGGGTTGGTGACCGAGCCCAGCTTGTAGTCGTCGTCCTGGAAGACGTTGGAGTTGATCGCCCCCAGGGTCAGGCCGCGCTCCTCGGCGTACGCGGCGAGCGCCCCGTAGTCGTCCACCCGGTCCCACGGGATGTGCAGGGCCACGCGGGGTGCGACGCCCGTGTACTCGTGCACCTTGGCCGCGTCGTCCAGCTTCTCGTGCGGGGTGCGGGGCACGCCCGGCTGCGCGAAGACCTTGAAGCGCGTTCCCGAGTTCCCGTACGCCCAGGACGGCGTCTCGATCCGCTGTGCCTTGAGGGCGGTCCTGACTGCGCCGAGGTCGGTCACGAGTGCTCCTGGTGGATTCGGTGAGGCCGGCATCGTCGGCCCGTCGGATGAAACGATTCATGGGCAGGCTAGGAAGGGGGGTGAGGGCTGTCAAGCCCCGAAGTCGCCCGAGGGCCAGGAAATTGACCGCCCGTTGACTTCGCGGAGGTGGCGCGGGGTGCCTCCGCCGGGGTCGCCGGGTGCGGTTTCCGGGGCGGGGCTCCGCCCCCGGCGGTCGGCGCGATCCGGCGCCGGGGCGGGCCGGGGGTTCCCCGGTGGCCCGGGTACCGTCGATGGCCTCAAGGGGCCGCGTCCCGTGAGGGCGGGTGGCTTGTGCCCGGCGGTCGTCGCTGCCCGCACCCGTGGCGGCGCCCGTACGTGCGGCGCCCCTCGCGGTTGCGGCGCCGCCCCGCGCCTTCGGTGCGGGGTTGCCCCCACGCTCACGCCGCCCGATGTGGGTTGTCCTACCTGACGTCGGTGCCTGGGGGTGGGTGCCACCCACCGGGGACGGTGACAGCCGCCGGCGTGGGTTGCCCTCCGCCGGAGCGCACCCATCGCGGGCGGCGGGCCCGAGCCATTTGGCTGGGCGTCGTCCGGCGAGGGCGGGCCCAAACTCCGGCGTGGCCGGGTGTGGCGGGAAGTCGCAGGTCGGCGGCCGCTTTCGGTGGTCCGCCGGACCCTGCCCGACGTATCCCCCGCCCGCGCGGCGGCCTGCCGGGCGCCCCGGAGCCCGAGCCGCAGGCTCGCCCGCAGGCGATGGTTGACGTCATCCCCCCGGTGTCGGGCTTCGCCCGATGTGTCCCGGGGTGGGCGCCTCGGGGCGGAGTTCCACTTCTCGTTCCGGAAACCATTGACGCCGCGCCGGACTCCTGTCTAACCTCCGGGTAATCCAACTGAAACCTTTCACGACGTCGTGCGGAGCCCCCGCCTGCGCCGTTGAGGAGCTCTCTTGACGCTCTTCCTCCCGAGGGGGGGTTCTCGCGGCTCGCGCCGTGAGGCTTCCTGTTTCATCGCCGACTGCCCGCCTGGAGAACTCCGTTGAGGTCTTACACCGGCTCCGCAGGCCGATACCGCCCGTCCGGCGGCCAGCAGGTTCTTCGCCGCGTTCACGTCCCGGTCGTGGGTCGTGCCGCAGCTGCCACACGTCCAGGTGCGGACGTGGAGCGGCATCCTGTCAACCAGGGCGCCGCAGGTGGAGCACAGCTTGGACGAGGGGAACCAGCGGTCTACGACCACCAGGTTCCGCCCGTACCAGGCTGCCTTGTATTCGAGCATCGTCCGCATCTCGCGCCATGCGGCGTCGGAGATGGCGCGGGCCAGGCTGTGGTTGTTGACCATGTTGCGCACGGTCAGGTCCTCAATCACGAGCGTTTGGTTTTCACGCACGAGACGAGTCGTCAGCTGGTGCAGGTGGTCCCGGCGGCGATCGGTGATCCGGGCATGGATCCTGGCGGCCTTCCGGCGGGCCTTGGCCCGGTTCGCGCCGTCGCCCTTGGCCTTCTTCGCCAGACGACGTCGGGCCAGGGCGAGACGGGCACGATCACGGCGCTCGGGCCGGGGGTTGGCGATCTTCTCGCCGGTGGACAGAGTCACCAGATGGTCAAGGCCCGCGTCGATGCCGACCTCTGCACGGATGGCGGGGAGCGGCTGGACGCCGGGGTCCTCGCACAGCATCGAGACGAACCAGCGACCGGCCGCGTCCTGGGCCACGGTCACCGTGGACGGCTTCGCTCCCTCGGGCAGTGGACGCGACCAGACGATGCGAATCGGCTCCGCCATCTTCGCCAGCGTCAGCTGGCCGTCACGGTATCGGAAACCGCTGGCGGTGTACTCGGCAGACTTCCGCGACCTCTTTCGCGACTTGAAGCGGGGGTATTTGGCCCGCTTGCCGAAGAAGTTCGTGAACGCCACCTGCAAATGCCGCAGCGTTTGCTGGAGCGGGACCGAGGACACCTCGTTCAGGAACGCCAGTTCCTCGGTCTTCTTCCATGCCGTCAGCATCGCCGAGGTCTGGTTGTAGTTGACCCGCTCCTGACGGGTCCACGCCTGCGTACGCGCCGCGAGCGCCAAGTTGTAGACCTTGCGCACGCATCCGAACGTGCGCGACAGCTCGGCTGCCTGCGCATCGGTCGGATAGAAGCGGTACCGATAAGCCCGCTTCACACGGCTCGCAGTCACACGCAGAAACTGGCGAGATCGCGAGCGACGATCAGTCCCGCGGGTCAGAGCACGGTCTTTCGCCCCGGGATGGAAACCCCGCTCCTTGCCCTGCTCCGCAGGAGTCCGTTTTCTCTTCGCCCTCAAAGCCGGAGTATCCACGGAGGAACCCGATGACCCACCCGTCCGACGCGGGTCCTGCCCCCGTACTGGCCCTGGAGGACGTCTCCAAGTCCTTCGGCGCCGTGCGTGCCCTGCGGGGCGTGTCCCTGGCACTGTTCCCCGGCGAGGTGCACGCGCTGGCCGGCGAGAACGGTGCGGGGAAGTCGACACTCATCAAGACGCTCGCCGGCGTCCACCGGCCGGACGCCGGGCGGCTGTTGCTGGACGGCGAGCCGGTGGTGTTCCACGGCCCGGGGGACGCGCGGGACGCGGGGATCGCGGTGATCTACCAGGAGCCGACGCTGTTCCCGGACCTGTCGATCGCGGAGAACATCTTCATGGGCCGCCAGCCCCGCCGCGCCCTCGGCCGCATCGACCACCGGAAGATGCACGAAGCGACCGCCGCCCTGATGCGCCGGCTGGGCGTGGACCTGGACCCGGAGCAGCCCGCGCGGGGCCTGTCGATCGCCGACCAGCAGATCGTGGAGATCGCGAAGGCGCTGTCCTTCGACGCCCGTGTGCTGATCATGGACGAGCCCACCGCCGCGCTGACCGGCAGCGAGGTCGCCCGCCTCTTCGGCGTCGTACGCACCCTGCGCGAACAGGGCGCCGCGGTGCTGTTCATCTCCCACCGGCTGGAGGAGATCTTCACGATCTGCCAGCGGGTCACCACCCTGCGGGACGGCGCCTGGATCGCCAGCGAGCCGGTCGACGGGATGACGGAGGAGGACCTGGTCCGCCGCATGGTCGGCCGGGACCTGGACGAGCTCTACCCCAAGCAGGACGTGCAGCCCGGCGAGGTCGCCCTCAGCGTGCGCCGGCTGACCCGCGAGGGCGTGTTCACCGACGTCTCCTTCGAGGTCCGCGCCGGGGAGATCGTCGGTCTGGCCGGACTGGTCGGCGCCGGACGCACCGAGGTCGCCCGCGCGGTCTTCGGCATCGACCGGTGGGACGCCGGCGAGGTGCACGTCACCGGCCGCGAACTCACCGCCGGCGCCCCCTCCGTCGCCATGGCGGCGGGTGTGGCGCTCGTACCGGAGGACCGCCGGGCCCAGGGCCTGGTGATGGACATGTCGATCGAGCGGAACATCGGCCTGACCGGCCTGCGCGGGACGACGCGGGCCGGACTCATGGACCGCGGCGCCGAGCGCAGCCGCTCCCTGGACTGGGCCGTCAGGCTCCAGGTCAAGTACGCCAGGATCGCCGACACCGTCTCCACCCTCTCCGGCGGCAACCAGCAGAAGGTGGTGCTGGCCAAGTGGCTGGCCACCGGCCCGCGCGTGCTGATCGTCGACGAACCCACCCGGGGCATCGACGTGGGTACGAAGGCGGAGGTGCACCGGCTGCTGTCGCAGCTGGCCGCCGACGGCGTGGCCGTCCTGATGATCTCGTCCGACCTGCCCGAGATCCTCGGTATGGCCGACCGCGTGCTGGTGATGCACGAGGGCCGGCTGACCGCTGAGATCCCGCGCGCCGAAGCCACCGAGGAAGCCGTGATGGCCGCAGCCACCGGGAGGGCCGCCGCATGACGATGACCGCCCCCACCCCCGCCCCGCCCGCCGAGGCGTCACCCGAGCGCGGCGCCCGGCTGGTCGACCGCGTGTTCAAGATGCGCGAACTGGCGATCCTCCTGGTCTTCCTGGTGATGATCGGGGTCACCCAGGCCGGCAACAGCGAGTTCCTGTCCGAACAGGGCATCAAGGACCTGCTGCTCAACGCCACCATCCTGGTGCTGGTCGCCACCGGCCAGGCCCTGGTCGTCATCACCCGCAACGTCGACCTGTCCGTCGGCTCCACCCTCGGCATCAGCGCCTTCGCGGCCGGCCTGTATCTGCAGGACGGCGGCAGCGGCCTGGTCGCGGTCCTGCTCGCGGTGGCGATAGGCATCGGCTTCGGCCTGCTCAACGGCCTGCTCGTCAGCCTCGGCCAGGTCCCCGCCCTCGTGGTGACCCTGGGCATGATGTACGTGATCCGCGGCATCGACTCCATCTGGGTCGGCTCGCGGCAGATCACCGCCGCCGATCTGCCGGACGGCTTCAACGACTTCGGCTCCGGCGGCCTCGGCGCCGTGCCCTGGCTGGCCCTGATCGCCCTCGTGGTGCTCGTCGCCACGGCGTACTACCTGAAGCAGTTCTCCTCCGGCCGCGAGCTGTACGCCCTGGGCTCCAACCCGGAGGCCGCCCGCCTCGCCGGCATCCCGGTCCGCCGCCGGACCCTCGTCGCGTACACCGTCTGCGGCGCCCTGGCCGGCCTGGCCGGCGCGATGTACCTGGCCCGCTTCGGCAATGTCGACTCCGCGACCGGCACCGGATACGAACTCACCGTCGTCAGCGCCGTCGTCGTCGGCGGCGTCGTCTTCACCGGCGGCTCCGGCAGCGTGTACGGCGCGGCGCTCGGCGCCCTGCTGCTCACCTCGATCGGCAGCGTGCTGCCGGCGCTGGGCGTCAGCTCCGTGTGGGTGCTCGCCATCAACGGCACCCTGCTCCTGCTCGCCATCGCCGTCGACCGGGTCGTCGCGCTGCGCGTGGCGTCCGCCCTGAAGAAGAGGAACGCCCGCAATGGCTGAGACCAAGAGCCCCGGGACCCAGAGCCCGCAGTCCAAGGCCGCACAGACCAGGGGGATCCCGCTCGCCGGCGCCGTCCGGTGGGACACCGTCGTCGCCGCCCTGCTGATCGTCGTCCTGCTGTTCTCCTTCGGCTTCGTCGACGGCTTCGGCAACTCGCTCAACCTGTCGTTCCTGATCGGCAACACGCTGCCGATCGCCCTGATCGCCCTGCCGATGACGATGCTCGTCGTCGCCGGCGAGATCGACCTGTCCGTCGCCTCCACCGCGGGCCTGTCCGGCGCGGTGATGGGCGCCCTGTGGAACCAGGGCATGACGATCGAGACGATCATCCCCATCTGCCTGCTGCTGGGTCTGGTCTGCGGGCTGGTCAACGGCCTGCTGGTGACGAAGCTGGGGCTGCCGTCGCTGGCGGTCACCATCGGCACGCTGGCCGCGTACCGGGGCATCGCGCAGATCGTCCTCGGCTCGGACTCGGTGACGGACTTCCCGTCCCAGTACCTGAAGTTCGCCTCCGGGCGGATCGGGGACACCTTCATCCCGTCGGCGCTGCTGCCCTTCCTCGTCCTGCTCCTGCTCGCGGTCGTCGCCCTGCACGCCACGCCGTTCGGCCGCTCGCTGTTCGCGGTGGGCGCCAACGAGGAGGCGGCCCGGTTCGCCGGTGTCCGCGTCAAGCGGCAGAAGCTGGTGCTGTTCGCGCTCACGGGTCTGATGGCGTCGCTCACCGGCGTGTTCTGGGCGCTGCACTTCGCCAGCGCCCGCTACGACAACGCCACCGGCCTGGAGCTGTCCGTCATCGCCGCCGTCCTGCTCGGCGGGATCGACTTCGACGGCGGCAAGGGCACGCTGGGCGGCGCGGTCGCGGGTGTGTTCCTGCTCGGCACCCTGCAGAACGTCATGAGCCTGGTGGACGTCTCCGCCCAGTCCCAGATCGTCGTCACCGGCGTGCTGCTGGTCATCTCCGTGCTCGGCCCGCGGGTCGCCCGGCAGATCGCCGTGGCCCGGGCGGGCAGACGGGCCGCGGGGAGCCCGTCGCCCGAACCCGCCGGCCCCTAGTCCCGTAACGCCGGCGGGGCTCCCACCACGGCCCCGCCGGCCGCTCGACACACGTCACACCTCTCACCACACCACCGAAAGGCAACACCCATGTCCAGAACCGCTCTGCGCCGCACCTGTGCCGCCGTCGCCGCCGTCACCTCGCTCGCCCTCGGACTCACCGCCTGCGGCGGCACCAGCAAGGACGACGTCAAGAGCGAGGGCGGCTCCGGCGCCGCCGCGGGCAAGGCCGATCCGAACGCCGAGTTGAAGAAGGGCCTGACGGTCGCGTTCCTGCCGAAGCAGGTCAACAACCCGTACTTCACGTCCGCGGACAAGG
>NZ_JBFAXR010000208.1:0-9244 GCF_040680895.1 Streptomyces sp. NPDC051940
CCGGCGCGGCAACGCCGCGCTTCGTCCGGGGGGCCGGCCGCCGGTCGCGCCGTCCCCCCCGCGACGGCTCGACCGGCCTGCCCGGTCCGGGTCCGCACTCCCCGAATTATTGAACGATTCAATTCATCGAAGCGCTTGCAGCGAAGGAGCCGCAGCATGCCCGGAACAAGCCTGGCGAGACGCGATTTCGTGATCGGATCCGGGTCGCTGGCCGCAGCCGCACTGATGGCATCGGGCGCGCCCGCAGCGGTCGCCGACTCCCCCAGCACACGACTCGCCGACTCCCTCAGCACGCGACTCGCCGAGTTCCCGCTGGCCGACATCCGGCTCCTCGACAGCCCCTTCCGCGCCAACATGCGGCGCACCTGTGCCTATCTGAAGGCCGTCGACCCCGACCGGCTGCTGCACACCTTCCGCCTCACCGTGGGTCTGCCGTCCCGGGCCGAGCCCTGCGGCGGCTGGGAGGCGCCCACGGTCCAGCTGCGCGGCCACACCACCGGCCATCTGCTCTCCGGGCTCGCCCTCGCCCACGCCGGCACGGGGGACGAGGAGTACGCCGCCAAGGGGCGGTACCTGGTGGACGCGCTGGCCGCCTGCCAGAGCGCCGCGCCCGCCGCCGGCTTCTCCGAGGGCTACCTGTCGGCCTTCCCCGAGCAGGTCTTCGCCACCCTGGAGGCGGGCGGCAAGCCCTGGGCGCCCTACTACACCGTCCACAAGATCATGGCGGGCCTGCTCGACCAGTACCGGCTCTCCGGCAACGAGCAGGCCCTCGAGGTCCTCACCGGCATGGCCCGCTGGGCCGGGCGCCGGATGGCCGCGCTGACCGGCACCGGGCTGAACAACGTGCTCCGCGTCGAGTGGGGCGGCATGAACGAGGTGCTCGCCTCCCTGTATCTGGCCACGGGCGACGAGGCCGCGCTGCGCACCGCGCGCCTCTTCGACCAGGAGGACCTGTTCGGCCCGCTCGCCGAGGGGCGGGACGAACTCGCCGGCCGCCACGCCAACACCGAGATCGCCAAGATCGTGGGGGCGGCCCGGCTGTACGACGCCACAGGCGAGGACCGCTACCGGGCGATCGCCGCCGCGTTCTGGGACCTCGTCGTACGCGACCACTCGTACGCCATCGGCGGCAACTCCAACCAGGAGTTCTTCGGTCCGCCCGGCGAGATCGTGAGCCGGCTCTCGGAGGACACCTGCGAGAACTGCAACACGTACAACATGCTCAAGCTGGGGCGCGGGCTGTTCCTCCGGAACCCGGAGAAGGCCGCGTACATGGACCACTACGAGTGGGCGCTGTACAACCAGATGCTCGGCGAGCAGGACCCCGGCTCCGAGCACGGCTACGTCACGTACTACACCGGCCTGTGGGCGGGTTCGCAGCGGCAGCCCAAGGGCGGGCTGGGGGCCGCGCCCGGCAGTTACAGCGGCGACTACGACAACTTCTCCTGCGACCACGGCACCGGGCTGGAGACGCACACCAAGTTCGGCGACTCGATCTACTTCCGGACCGGTGAACCGGCCGGAGATCCCGAGCTGTACGTCAACCTGTTCATCCCCTCCGAGCTGACCTGGCGGGAGACGGGCGTGACGATCCGCCAGACCGGCGGCTACCCGGAGGAGTCGGACCGCGTGCGCATCGCCGTCACGAGCGGTGCCGCCCGCTTCCGGCTGCGGGTGCGCGTCCCGGGCTGGCTCGGCGACGCGGACCGGGCGCTGGTCCCGCACGTGACCGTCAACGGCGAGGAGGTGGACGCCGCCCGGGTGCGCCCCGGCTCGTACCTCACCCTGGACCGGAGCTGGCGCACGGGCGACACCGTCGAGCTGGTCCTCCCCCGGGCGCTGACCTGGCGCCCCGCCCCGGACAACCCGCAGGTGCACGCCCTGTCGTACGGGCCGCTGGTGCTGGCGGGGGCGTACGGGGACGTCCGGTCGCGCACGATCCCCGCCCTGGTGCGCTCGTCGGTGCGCCCGGTGGCCCCGGACGGCGTGGAGTTCACCGCGGCGCAGACGGACGGCACCGCGGTCGCGCTACGGCCCTTCCACCGGGTCCACCACCAGCACTACAACGTCTACTTCGCGACCGAGCCCCGCCCCGCCGCACCCCGCGACCTCGCCGTCTATCCGCTCGCCGAGGGCACCGGCACCACCGCCGCCGACACCACCGGCACGCAGCCCGACGCCCTGCTCGCCGCCGGCGCGAGCTGGACCACGGGACGCGACGGGCACACCCCCGCCGTCGCGTTCGACGGGGCGGGCGGACACCTCGCCCTGCCGGCCGGCCTGGTCACCGGGCTCACCGCCCTCACCGTCAGCGTCTGGGCCCGGGTCGACACCCAGGCCAACTCGGCCCGGATCTTCGACCTCGGCTACCACAAGTCCACGTACCTCTTCCTCGCCGCCCGCACCGGCACCGGCCGCCCGCGCGCCGCCCTGAAGATCGCCGGGATGGAGGGCGAGGACGTCGTCGACGCCGACGCGCCGCTGCCCACGGGGAGCTGGACGCACCTGGCCCTGACGATCGGCGGCGGCCGCGGCGTGCTGTACGTGGACGGCCGCGAGGCGGGCCGCAACGACGCCCTCGTCACCTCGCCGCTGCTGCTCGGCGCGACGACGAGGAACTACCTGGGCCGCTCGCAGAACGCGACCCACCCCTACCTGCACGGCGCGGTGGCCGACTTCCGCGTCCACAACCGGGCCCTGCCGGCAGCCGACATCGCCGCGCTGGCCCGCTCCTGACACCCCTCCCACCGCACACAGAAAGCACACCCATGCCCCAGCACGACCTTGGCCTGCCCAAGCTCGACCGACGCCGTTTCGTCGCCCTGTCCGCCCTCACCGCCGCCGCGGCCACCACCGGACTGCCGGGCGCCGCCTTCGCCGCCGGACCGGGCGCCGGTCCCTTCGACCCCGCCGGCTTCGCCGACCCGCGCCGCGACAGCCGGCCCGCCGTGTACTGGTACTGGAACGGCCCCGTCACCCACGAGCTGATCGAGACGCAGCTGGCCGACCTGCGGTCCAAGGGCCTGTACGAGGTCGTCGTCTTCCCGTACGACAACGCGGACATGCAGCCCGCCTTCTTCACCGAGGGCTGGTTCGACGTCGTCGGCCACGTGCTGGAGACGGCCGAGAAGACCGGCATGAAGGTGTGGCTGTTCAACGACAACCACTTCCCGAGCGGACGCGCCGGGTACTTCATCACCCAGGGCGGCACCGTCGGTTCGCGCACCTACCAGCCCCGTCCCGACCTGCGGCTCAAGGGTCTGTGGCGGTCCACGGCCGTCGTCCGGGGACCGGCCACCGTCCGGCTGGGCGAGACCACCGGCGTGGGCGTCGACAAGGGGCAGCTGATCGCGGACTCCGCCCTGCTCGCCGGGCCCGCCGTGCTGCGGGACGGCGCCGCCTGGGGCGATGTGACCGTCACCGCCAACCTCCGGGCCGACGTCGCAGCCGCCGGACTGCTCGTACGGGCGTCGGGCTCCGGCGGCGACGGGCTGCTGGTCGAGGCGGACCAGACCGGGGTCGTCACCGTCTCCCGCGTCGCGGGCTCCGCCGTCACCCAGATCGCCAGGTCGACCCGGACCGACGGCTTCAACAAGACCAAGTTCCACCTCCTCGCCGTCACCCTGCGCGGCGGGATCTGCTCGGTCACCCTCGACGGCCGGGACAAGGGCACGGTCACCGACGACTCACTCACCCACGGCACGGTGGGCGTGTACGCCCGCGACGGGCAGCGCTCGCTGTGGGAGGAGCTGACCGTCACCGGCGCCGACGGCGCCGTCCTGTACCGGCAGACCTTCGACGACCCCGCCGCGGCGGGCGACTTCACCGTCCGCGAGCTGTCGGCGGGCACCGTACGCCCGGTCGCCGCCACGGCCCGTCCGGCGGGCGTGAACGACGCCGACGGGCTGGTGGAGCTGACCGGGCAGCTGTCCGGCGGCACCTGGCAGGTGCCCGAAGGCAGCTGGCAGATCGACCTGTTCGGCGGCGTCGACCTGCGCGACGACTCCTCCGGCTACATCCGCGGCTACACCGACCTCCTCGACGACGAGCCCGTCGAGCTGTACCTCGACATCGTGCCGGGCGAGTACCACCGCCGCTTCGCCCGCTACTTCGGCACCGTCGTCAAGGGCTTCTGGGACGACGAGCCGTTCATCGCCTCCGCGGGCCCCCACCCCTTCAAGCGCCGTCCCTGGTCGCCCGCCCTCGCGGGCGCGCTGGCCGCGGTGGGCGCCGAGCCGGGTGCGGCGTACGCCTGCGCCTTCGACGATCTGGGCGAGCGCGGGCGGGTGCTGCGCGGCCGGTACTGGCAGGCCGTCTCCGACCGGTTCTCCCGCTACTTCCAGAAGCAGTCCGAGTGGTACGCCGAGCGCGGCGTCCGGCTGATCACCAACCCGCTGTACGACGAGGAGAGCCCGTCCAAGCGGATCGTCTCCACCGGCGACCTGCACAAGGTCAACCAGTGGGCGCAGGTGCCCGGCGGCGACTGCATCACCGCCGAGTACGAGCTGGGCGTACCGACGATGGACCCGCGCAACCCGGCGTCCGTCGCCCACCAGACCGGCCGCCCGCGTGTGCTGATGGAGGCGTTCGGCAACATGGGGTGGCAGGTCGCCCCCGACTTCATGCGCTCGATGGTCGGCGCGTACGCCACCCGCGGCGTCAACCTCACCGTGCTGCACGCCCTGTGGACCGACGAGACGCACGTCTTCTTCGCGCCGCCGTTCGGCCCGCGCAACCCCTGGTGGTGGGCGATGCCGCCGGTCTCCGCCTGGATCGGGCGCGTGATGGAGCTGGCCCGCGGCACGTCCGGGGCCCGTACGGCGCTCCTCCAGCCGCAGCGGGCGGCCGAGCAGTTCACCCAGACGGCCCGGCAGGGCGAGGTGGACGGCCCGTTCGCCGACACCGCGTACGCGCTGGAGCGGGCGCAGGTGGACTTCGACCTCGTCCACGAGGGCGCGCTCAGCGGCGACAAGGCGCTGCTCGCACAGGCGGAGGCGGCGGACGGCGTGCTGGAGGTGGGCAGCGCGTCGTACGAGCTGGTCGTGCTCCCGCCGACGCCCGTGCTGGACGCGGCGACCGTGCGCACCCTCGCCGCCTTCGTACGCTCCGGCGGCACCGCGGTCGCGGTGGGCGGGCTGCCCGCGCTCGCGGCCGACGGGGACAACGCGGCCCTCGCCCGCGAACTGGGTGCGCTGTTCCCCGAGTCCGGCACCCGTTCCGTGGGCAGGGGCCGGGCGGTGCACGTCGCGGACGCCGAGGAGCTGGGTGCCGTGGCGCGCGGCGCCTCCGTGACCGCCGCCGTGCTGGAGCCCGCCGCCCCCTCGGTGCGTGTGCTGCGCACGCGGCGCGGCGCTGACACCGCGTTCCTGTTCCACAACGACGGCGGCACCCCCGTCGCGACCTCGGCCCTGCTGCCCGTCCACGGCGAACCCGAGCTGTGGGACCCGGCCGCCGGCACCGTACGGCCCGCCCCGGTGCGTTCCGTGCCGACGCGGGGCGGCGTGACGCTGCCCCTCACCCTCGCCCCGTACGAGACGCTCGCCGTGGTCGTCCGCAAGGACGCCGACGCCGCCCCGTACCTCACGGACGCCGACGGCCTCCCGGTCACCGGCGTGACGCGCGGCACCGGGACGCTGCGGGTCGCCGCCCTCGCCGAGGCGCCGGGCACCCACCGCCTCACCGGCCGCGACGGCGACCAGGTGTACGCCGGGACGGTAAGCGTCACCGACCCGCTGACGCCCCTCGCCCTCGACGGCGACTGGACGCTGACCCTGGCCAAGGAGGGCGCGCAGCCCGTCACCCGGCCGCTCGGCAGCTGGGTCGACCTCGACTCCCTGTTCTCCGGCAGCGGCACCTACACCAAGGACGTCACGCTGGACGCGGCCGCCCTCGACGGGCGGCGCCTGCTGCTCGACCTCGGCACGGTGCGCGAGGTGGCCCAGGTCACCGTGAACGGGCGGGAGTTCGGACCGGCGCTGTGGTCCCCGTACGCCGTGGACGTCACGGAGGCGCTGCGACCCGGCGTCAACAGCTTCTCCGTGCGCGTCTCCAACACCCTCTCCAACGAGCGCAAGAAGCCGCTGCCGTCCGGCCTGCTCGGCCCGGTCACGCTCCGCCCGCGCCGCCCCCTGACCGCCGATCTGCCCGCGAACCGCGCCTGAACCGGAGACCACTTCCATGGCCAGACGTTCCCTTCTGCTCGCGACGGCGCTGACCGCCCTGGTCACCGTCGTCCCCTCCGCCCTCCCCGCCACCGCCGCCCCCGCCGGCGGCGGCTCCGTCGAGGCGACGGCGCTGCGCACGCAGTACCTGAGCACGGCCCTCGGCATCGACGACACCACCCCGGACCTGAGCTGGCAGCTCGCCGCCTTCGGCCCGTACGCCGCGCAGAGCGCCTACCGCGTCCAGGCGGCCACCAGCCGCGCCGCGCTGGACGCGGGCCGGCCTGACCTGTGGGACTCCGGGAAGGTCGACTCGCCGCTGCCCCGGGCGACTTACGCCGGGGAGGCGCTCGGCTCGCGCACCCGCGTCTACTGGCGGGTCCAGCTGTGGTCGCCGGGCGGCGGCGCCTCCGAATGGAGCGCGCCCGCCGTCTTCGAGACCGGGCTGACCGCCGCCTCCGACTGGTCCGCCGACTGGATCACCCACCAGGACTGGCAGCTCGGCAAGCGCGCGGTCGAGCCCGTGACGGTGACCCTGCCGCGCACCACCGCCCGCTACGTCCGCCTCGACGTCACCCGGCTGGGGCTGCCCCTCGCCGACGACTCCCTCGCCCTCAGCCACCGGCTGCAGCTCGCGGAGATCGAGCTGCGCGACTCGGCCGACCCGGCCGCGAACGCCGCCAAGGGCGCAACGGTCACCGCCTCGGAGTCCACCACCGTACGCAAGGTGTGGGAGCCGAAGCTGGCGGTGGACGGCCTCACCAACAGCGCCTGGAACCAGGCCGCCGGCTACTCCGGTCTGCCGCACCCCGGCGCCGACGTCGGCGGGACGCCCGTCACCGTCACCCTCGACCTGAAGGAGGCGAAGACCTTCGACCAGCTCGTCCTGTACCCCCGGGCCGACGTCCTCACCGCCGACGGCCGCGTCCCCGGCTTCCCGGTCGACTACTCGCTGGCGGCCTCGGACACGGCCGACGGCCCGTACAGCCGGCTCACCGAGGTCAGCGGCCAGCGCGCGCCGGAGCCGTACCTCCCGGCCGGACTCCCGCTGTTCGCGAAGGACTTCACGCTTCCCACGGAGTTCCGCTCGGCACGCCTGTACGTCGCGGGGCTCGGGGTGTACGATGCGAGCGTCAACGGCCGCCCCGTCGGCGACGCCGTCCTCGAACCGGCCAACACCGACTTCGCGGACCGCGTCCAGTACGCCACGTACGACGTCACCAAGCAGCTGCGCGGCGGCGCCAACACCGTGGCCGTGGAGCTGGGCAACGGGATCTCCAACCAGCTCAGCACCGCCGACCGCTACCGCAAGCTGTACGGCAACAAGGCCGACCCCAAGGTCATCGCCCAGCTGGAGGTGACGCTCGCGGACGGCACCGTCCGCCGGATCGCCACCGGCGACGACTGGCGCACCGCGCTGGGCGCCACCACGTCCTCCAACTGGTACGGCGGCGAGGACTACGACGCCCGCCGCGAGCTGCCGGACTGGAACCGGCCGGCCGGCGACCGGTCCTCGTGGCGGTCCGCGACCGAGGTGGACGCCGGGAGCGCCCCGGCCGCCCTCAGCGCCCGCGAGACCGAACCGGTCCGCGTCGTCGGCACCCTCGAGGGCACCGAGGTCTCCGGCGCCGCGCCCGGCAGCCGCGTCTTCGACCTGGGCCGCAACATCGCCGGCTGGCCGGAGCTGACCGTCACCGCGCCGCGCGGCACCGTGCTGCGCGCGTACCCGGCCGAGAGCCTCAAGGACGGCCACGCCTTCCAGTCGATCAGCAACGTCGGAGCCCCGTTGTGGGACGGCTACACCGCCGCCGGCACGGGGTCCGAGACCTGGCATCCCAAGTTCGGCTACCACGGCTTCCGTTACGTCGAGATCCGCGGGCTGCCGGAGGGCGCGACCGTCTCCGTGCGCGGCCGCGTCCTGCGCGCCGACAACGCCTCGGCCGGGGCGTTCACCAGCTCCGACGGGCTGGTGAACGGCATCCACTCGCTGATCCGCCGGTCGGTCGAGGGCAACATGATGAGCATCCTCACCGACTGCCCGAGCCGCGAGAAGCTGGGCTGGCTGGAACAGGACCAGCTCGTCTTCCCCACCCTCGCCGCCAACTACGACATGCAGGCGTATCTGCGCAAGATCGTCCGGGACATGGCCGACGCGCAGACCACCGAGGGCCTGATCCCCTCGACCGTCCCGGACTACGTCGAGCTGGCCGGGACGTACCGCAACGACGCCAACTGGGGCGGCGCGTTCGTCCTCGTCCCCTGGCAGCTGTACACGACGTACGGCGACACCGAGACGCTGCGCGCGTACTACCCGCAGATGAAGCGGTACGTGGCGTTCCTGGAGCAGAAGGTCTCCGGCGGCATACTCGACTACTCGCTGGGCGACTGGTTCACCCCGGACCGGACCTTCCCCAAGGCCGTGTCGGGCACGTACGGCTACTGGCGGATCGTGAACGCCCTCAGCGCCATCGCAAAGGTGCTCGGCGAGGACGCCGACACGGCCGTCTACCGGGAGAAGGCGGACGTCAGCGCGAAGGCGCTGTCGGACCGGTACTGGGACCCGGCGACGGGCACGTTCGGCGGCGGCGGTCAGGGCGCGGAGGCGCTCGCCCTGGACATGGGCGCGTACCCGGCGGGTGAGCGGGACCGGCTGCTGGCCCATCTGGTGTCGTCGGTGGAGTCGGCCGGCCACCATCTGCTGCTCGGCGAGATCTCGCTGCCGGCGGCGATCCGGGTGCTGTCGGAGTCCGGCCGCGACGACGTCGTGTACCGGATCGCGACGCAGACCACGTCCCCGAGCTACGGCTACCAGGTCGTCGCGGGCAACACCACGCTCGGCGAGAGCTGGGACGGCGGTTCGGGCCAGTCGCAGAACCACTTCATGCTCGGTGCGATCGACGCCTGGTTCACCTCGCGGCTGGCCGGCCTCGGCCAGACTCCCGGCTCGGTCGGCTACCGCGAACTGCGCATCGCGCCCGCCGTCGTCGGCGACCTCACCTCCGCGCGCGGCGCCTACACCACGCCGTACGGCGAGGCGGCCAGTGACTGGGTGCGCGACGGGGACGAGCTGCGCCTGACGGCGA
>NZ_JBFAXR010000209.1:0-8725 GCF_040680895.1 Streptomyces sp. NPDC051940
CGCGCAGCGAGACCCCGCAGGGAGGTGTACGAGAGGATCAGTCCTCGGTCGTCGCACCCTCGGCGTCAGCCGAGACCGTCTCCGCGGTCTCGTCAGGCGGCACACCACCAGGTCCGCGCAGGCGGGTCCTCAGCCGAGGACGCGGCGGGTGACCCGGCGGGCCATGGCCACGGCGTAGTTCTGCCCCCGGTCCTGCGGGTACACCTGCGCCATCGTCGCCAGCGTGACCCTGCTCATCGCCGTCTCGTGCGGCGGGATCAGCGCCCGGTACGCGGGGGTGACGACCGGCTGGGCGAACGGTGCCCGGGAGAAGTGCCAGTCCTTGATCCACGAGCGGTCGAAGGCGGGGTTGAGCCGCCGGAGCCACGGCACGTACGCCTCCAGCAGCTCCGCCGGACCGGTGGTGAACCGCCAGTCGTCGCGCGGCACGTAGTTGCCGACGTACACCACGTGCCGGCCGCCGTAGTGGCTCCGGTCCACCATCCGGGTGTGCTCGACGACGGCCAGGAAGGGGAAGTCCGTGTCGTTGACGTTGAGCCAGTAGTACGGGATGAGGCTGTCGTCCAGCTCCAGCACGAAGCACGTGGCGCCGAGGTACTGGTTGCGCCAGACCGTGTCGTCGGCGGGCAGCCCGGCCGCCTTGGCGAAGACCGGCTGCGGGGTGGTGACGATCAGCTGGTCGACGTCGTACGACGAGCCGTCCTCGGTGGACACCGTGACCGTGTCGCCGTGCTGCGCGATCCGTGCCAGCCGCTTGCCGAACTCGATCTTCCCGCCCCGCTCGGTGACGGCGTCCGCGAGCGCGGCGTACACCTTCTCGAACCCGCCCTCGACATAGCCGAGTTCGAAGGTGCGGCAGTGCACCCGGGCCCACAGCCAGGCCATGGACACCTCCTCGGCCCGCTCGCCGAACTTGCCGCGCAGCAGCGGCTCCCAGATCTCCGCCGTGGCCCGCCGCCCGGCCCACCGGCGCAGCCAGGACAGCGCGGTGACGTCGTTGAACCGCTCCCCGTTCCGTACGGCCTTCAGCAGGGCGGACGAGGCGGCGAACCGCAGTCCGGTCAGCGGCGGGAAGAAGCGCAGCATCTGGGCGGGCGTGGTGAAGGGGCGCAGCCGTCCGTCGCGGTAGATGCCGGTGGTGGGCTTGGTGAAGCGCAGGTCGTCGGCCAGGCCCAGCTCGCCGATCAGGTCGATGACGTCCCGGTCGGAGCGGAAGATGTGGTGGTAGTAGCGCTCCAGCGGCCTGCCCTGCACGCTCAGCGAGGCGGCCAGCCCGCCCAGCTCGTCGGCCGCCTCCAGCACGGTCACGGTGTGCCCGGCCCGGACCGCGTCGTACGCGGCGGTCAGGCCGGTCGCGCCGGCCCCGATGATGCCGAGGTTCAATTGAAGCTCCACTTCCGGTTGAGCACGAACTGCACCGCCAGGACCAGCGGCAGCGACCCCGCCTTCACGAGGTTCGGATCCACCCCGAACCGCCCGGCGGCAAGCCACAGCAGTCCGAAGGTCAGCGCGATGCCCACGAGCCCCACGGCGTAGAAGCGCAGGAACCGCACCAGCAGCCGGTCCCGCTTGCCGAAGGTGAACAGGGCGTTCAGCACGAAGTTGTTGGTGATGCCGAGGGTGGTGGAGACGCCGTTGGCGAGCTGCTCGTGCAGACCCAGCCCGTTGAACAGCAGGAGGAAGGCCACCAGGTCCAGCAGCACCCCGCTGCCGCCGACGAGGGTGTAGCCGACCAGCTGCCGCAAGCCGCCGCCCTCCCGGACGGGCGGCGGCGGCGCGTCAGTCGCGGTCATGCGGTACGGCGCCTTCGGCGGGCGGGGCGGCGTCCTCCCCGATGACCTGGCGGACGATGTACAGCGGCCGCCCCTGCACCTCGCTGTACGTCCGCCCGATGTACGACCCCAGCACCCCGAGCGACAGCATCTGCACGCCGCCGAGGAACAGCACGACGACCATCAGCATCGTCCAGCCGGACACGGTGATGTCGGGGGCGAACACCTTCATCGCCACCGCGTACACGATGCCGACGGCGGACAGCGCCAGGACCGCGAACCCCAGCCGGGTGATCAGCTTCAGCGGCACGGTGGAGAAGCCCGTCACACCGTCGATCGCCAGCCGGGCCATCTTCCGCAGCGGGTACTTGGTCTCCCCCGCGAACCGCTCGTCGCGGTCGAAGGCCACCTCGGTCTGCGTGAAGCCCATCGAGGCGACGATCCCCCGCACGAACCGGCTGCGTTCGCGGTACCGCCGCAGCTCGTCGGCCACCTTGCGGTCCACGAGCCGGAAGTCCCCGGTGTCCAGCGGGATGTCGGCGTCGGCGCAGGAGCGCAGGATCCGGTAGTACGCGGCGGCCGTCGACCGCTTGAACAGGGAGTCCCGCCGGCTGCGGCGGCGCGCGTGCACGATCTCCGCCCCGGCCAGCCAGGCGTCGATCAGCTCCAGGCTCACCTTGGGCGGGTCCTGCAGATCGGTGTCCATCACGATCACCGCGTCGCCGCGCGCGGCGTCGAGCCCGGCGGTGATGGCGATCTGGTGCCCGAAGTTCCGCGCGAAGTCCACGACGCGCACGCGCGCGTCCCGGGCCGCCAGCTCGCGCAGCACGCCGAGCGACCCGTCGCGGGAGCCGTCGTTCACGTACACGATCTCGAAGGCCAGCTCGGGCCGGGCGGCCAGGGCGGCGGTCAGCTCGGTGTGGAACTGCCGGATGCCCTCACGCTCGTTGAAAACCGGCAGCACATAGGAGACGAGCGTCCGCCGCTCCCCCGCCACCTCGCGCCGGGCGGGCACCACCACACCCAGCGCGTCCACAGCTTCGACCATCCGCCGAACCTAGGGACACCGCCTGAACACGGGGCGAACGCGCCATGTCGTACACGACGCGGTCAGTTGGCGGCACCGCGCACGCCGTACCGCGCTGGGGTACGTACGGTTCCGCGCGGACCGCGGCGAGGGTATCCACGGAGGACAAGACCGGCAATCCGGGCATAGCCTGATAGAAGGACCTGGATGTCTGGAGGTGCGCCATGGGCTTCGTGCAGCTCATCGACTGCAAGACCAGTGACGTCGACCAACTCAACCGCCTGATGGACAACTGGGCCGAGGCGACCCAGGGCAAGCGGACCGCCACGCACTCGATCGTCGGGCAGGACCGCTCGGACTCCACCCACGTCGTGGAGATCGTGGAGTTCCCGTCCTACGAGGAGGCGATGAAGAACTCCCATCTCCCCGAGACCGACCGTATCTTCCAGGAGATCGTCGCGGCCTGCGACGAGATGCCCACGTTCACGGACCTCGACGTGGTGCGCGACGAACAGCTCAACAAGAGCGTCGTCCAGCGCTTCTTCGACGTGGTGGTCAACGGCGGGAACCTCGACGCGGCGGACGAGCTGTGCACCGCCGGCTACCGGGAGCACGACCCCGCCCTCTCCTCGTACGACATCGACCTGGCCCAGGCCAAGCTGGAGAACGGCGAGATCATGGCCGCGTTCAACCCCACCCTCACGCTGGACAGCGTGATCGCCGAGGGCGACCTGGTGTCCTGCCGGATCACCTACGAGGGCCGGCACACGGGCACCTTCCAGGGACTCGAACCGACCGGCCGGGCCGTGACGGGAACGGGCCACGCCACGTTCCGCCTCCGGAACGGCGAGATCGACGAGAGCTGGTGGAACTGGGACGACCTGGGGCTGATGCGGCAGCTGGGCGTCGTGGAGGGGTGACGGTCAGACCTTCCTGACCAGGACCGTGGGGGGCGGCCCGCGCTTCGTCACGCGGTCCCGCCCGCGCGCCCGTTCGCGTCCTGCCGCCGGCGTTCGTGCTCGGCGTCCAGGTCGTCCAGCTCCTCCAGCGCGGCACCCCGCTCCTGCGCAGTGACCGGACCGTGCTCCTCCTGCAGCGAGTCCACCAGCTCACGCAACCGGTCACGGTCCCGCTGCGCACGCAGGGCCTCCGCAACGTATGCCGAGAGCCCGCGCTCTGCGGCCTCCGCACGGATGTCGTCCAGGAGGTCCTCGGGAATCGTCACCGTCACTTTCTTTGTCGCCATACTGTGCGTCACATTCCCCGCACTTCCAGACAGGCAATCCTGCCGCAAGGCGAAGTACGGCCACAGGGAGCCGGGGCAAGCGGGCGGCGAGGTGAGCCCGCATCCGGGGCCCCTATCCCTTGGCGTCCATGACGCCGGCGAACCAGAGGCCCGCGCCGGCGCCGGTGATGCCGCCGACGAGGTAGAAGGGCGAGTGGCCGCCGGGCAGGACGGTCACCGCGTCGGTGAACTCCTCGATCCAGTTCGCGACCAGGGTGATCACGCAGAGCCAGAAGAGCGACCAGCCGACGGCTCGGGACGGGACGGAGCGGGTGTGCAGCCTCCCGATCCGCGTCCGGGACTTCCTCGCACCGGTCATGACACCGCCTCCTCTTCACGCGCGTGCGCCGCCTTCACACGCGTGCGCCGCCCTCCCGCAATCCGGGATCCGCTATACAGCTAAGTAATTTAGCAGTAATGTCCGCGGTATCCCAGAGGCGAGCCGACGGAGGGCCCATGCCGGTTCCGAGCACCGCGCGGCCGTCCGGCCGGACCGGAGCGCTGTCGCGCGAGATCGCCGTGACCGAGCAGTTCGGGGACCCCTCGGCGGCGTCCGGCTACGCCTCCGCGTACGACGGATGGACGCCCGCGGCACGGTACTTCCGCTCCCGGCTGCACGCCGTCGGCCAGTCCCTGGACTCCTGCCCCGGCGGCGACCTCCTCGACGCGGGCTGCGGTCCCGGCATGCTGGTGCGCCACCTGCTCGACACCCGTCCCGGCGACTTCCGCATCACCGCGTGCGACCGGTCGCACGGGATGATCGGGGCGGCGGCCCGCCGCGTCGGCGGTGCCGGCGGGGTCGGCCTGGCGGTGGCCCGGATCGAGGACCTGCCGTTCGCCGACGGGAGTTTCGACGTCGTCCTCGCGACGGGGGTCCTCGAGTACGTGGACACCCGTCGGGCCCTGCGCGAGCTGGCTCGGGTCGCCCGCCCCGACGGCCTCGTCGTCGTGACGATGCTCAACCCCCGCAGCCCCTACCGCCTCTTCGAGTGGTGCGTCCACTGGCCGGCGCTGCGGGCGCTGGGCCGGGTCGAGCGGCTGCTCGGGGTCCCGGCGCACCGACGCCACGGAGCGGGCAGGTCCGGCATCCGGGCGGTCGGTCCACGACGGCTCCGCACGCTGCTGCGGGACGCCGCGCTGTGCCCGGAGGACGTCGTGTTCTACGACCTGACGGCCTGGGTGCCTCCGCTCGACAAGGCCGTCCGGCGGCGGTTCCGCCAGTGGCACAGCCATCCCGAACCGACGGTGAGCCGGGGAAGACGCAGCTGGCTCGGCTCGGGCTACCTCGTCGCGGCGAGACGGGCCTCGGGGGACGCGTAGGGGCTGCCCTCCGGATCTCGCGGGGGTCCAGGTCCGCCGGCTGTCAGCCGGAGTCCGGTCCGCGCCTCGTCAGTCAGCGGCCGGGCCGCCCGCCCTCAGCCGACGGCCGGTCCGCACGCCACCAGCAGCGGCAGCAGGGGCGCCGCGACGGAGCCGACGACCAGCCCGAGCCCCGTGACGCGGCGCGGCTTCGCCGGCGGCGCGAGCACCCGGCGCAGCCGGATCAGCGCCCCGGGGCCGCCGGCGCCGAGGGCGGCCTGCGGGGTCTGGCCCGCGGCCACCTCGCACATGGCCGTCGCCAGGACCTCCCGGGGATGCGCGCTCAGCGCCCGGTCGTCCGCCGCCATCTCCAGCAAGAGTGTGGTGTGCTCGCGGGCCAGCCGGGCCAGCGGGAGCCCGGGGAAGGCGCGGGCGAAGGCCCGCGCGGCGGCGTGCAGCAGATGATGGCGGCCCGCGATGTGGGCGCGCTCGTGGTCGAGCACCGCGCGGAGCTGGTCGTCGGTCAGCGCGTCCAGGGCGCCCTGGGTGACGACGATGCGCCGCGACCGGCCCGGCAGGCAGTACACGGCCGCGGCGTCGTGGTCCACCACCGTGGCGCCGTACTCCGGAGCGGGGCGTCCGACCAGCGCGAGCAGGTCCAGATGGCGCCGCCGGAACCGGCGGCTGCGCCACAGACCGTGCAGCAGCCAGCCCGCCGGGAGAAGCACGACGAGCGCCGGAGGCAGCAGCAGGAGTACGTCCGTGACCGTCGGCGCCGCGTCGCCGGCGGGGGCACCGCCCGGCACGCCGCAGAGGCTGAGCAGCCCGACCAGGCCGTCGTGCACGTGCTGCTCGACGAGCATGACGTGGTAGACGGCGGACGAGGCCGCGACCACGAAGGTCGCCATCAGCCCCAGCCAGGCCAGGACGGCGATCCGCGGCGCCTGGTGGGCCCAGCGCGCCCGGGCCAGCCCGTACGGCGCCGCCACCCCCGCGAGGGCGGCGTACACGGCCAGCGCGAGCGCCGTGATCACGAGCCGCCCCGGCGCTTCGCGGTGCGCAGCGCCAGGCGCAGCGCGTCCACCTCCTGCGGCGAGATCTGCTCGACGAAGCTGGCGAGGGCGCCGGCCGTGTCCGGGTTGCCGCCGAGCGCCTCCTGCATCAGGGACGCGGTGTACTGCTGGCGGGTCAGGGTCGGCTCGTACAGCCAGGCCCGGCCTTCCTTCTCGCGGATCAGCAGGCCCTTGCGGTAGAGGATGTCGGCGACGGTCTTGACGGTGCTGTAGGCGATGGGGCGCTGCTTGTTCAGGTCCACGAGGACCTCCCGCGCGGTCGCCGGCCGCCCCCAGGCCCAGAGGCGGTACATGATCTCGGCCTCGAGCTCACCCAGCTGTCGCACGCTCGCTCCTCTCGTCACCGGCCGGCGCGGGCCGTGCCGACGGCGGCACACCATCGTAGTCGGCGGCCGGCGCCGGTACGGGGCAGCTTTCGGCGGCGCGCAGGCGTCGCACCAGGGCGTACGCCAGCAGGCCGACGGAGGCCACGCCGAGCACGGGCTGGATGGGCGCCCAGTACGACAGGGCCCCGCTCACTCCGAGGGCCAGCACGACCAGCTTGTTGCAGACCGGGCAGCCGACGGCGAAGGCGGACAGCAGCCCCGCGGCCAGGGCCCGCACGCTGCGGGGCGCGGGCGCCGGGGGCGCGGGTGCGGGGTCGGCGTCACCTGCGGTGGACGGCGCGGGGGTGCGGTGCCGTACGTAGGTCGCGATGAGGAGCCCCTCCAGGACCGAAGTGACGGCCCACACGGGGTAGTTCCACCACAGCACCGGGGTCATACGCGTGTAGAGCGGCGTACTGATCACTCCGGTCGGTACGCCGATGGCGACACCCGCGACCAGCGCGACCCCGAGCGCCGCCAGCCAGTGGCGCAGCGTCCACATGCGCATGCCTCCCCCTTCCGTGGGCCGAGCATCCGCCAAGAAGCTTAGCGGATATCCTGCGCTGTGCACCGTTCGGGCAACCGGGCTCCGGCCTTCAGTACGCTCGTCCGGGAGAGGAGATCGCGATCGTGAGTACCGGCTGGTCCCGTGCGGGCGGCGTCATCGGGCGCTTCCTGTTCGTCGCCGTGCTCGCACTCGGGGTCGTGGTCATGCACAGCACCGGCCACCCGGACGACTCCTCGACCCGGCTCGGCGGTATGGCGCACGCCGCCGCGGCGCACTCGTCCGCCATGCCCGCGGCGGCCGTCTCCCCCGCGGCCGAGTCCGGTCCCCACGGACCGGCCACGGAACCCGGGTCCGGCACGCACGACCCCGCGGCCGGGATGGACATGGCCGCGCTGTGCCTGGCGGTTCTCGGCCCCTGGGCGTTCGCCGCCCTGCTGCGCGCCGCGTTCGCGCGCAGCGGCACGCGTCCGGCCAAGCGGCTCGCGCACGCCGACGCGGCCCTTCGCCGCGGGCCCCCGCCGCGTCCTCCCGATCTGACCCGTCTGTCGGTGCTGCGGATATAGGCCGCTGCCACCCCGCCGCCGTGCCCCACCGGTACGCGGCGGTGTCCGGCATGCCCGTACATCCGTATCCGAAGACAGGACAGCATCACCATGACCAGCAACAAGCGCGCGCTCGGACTCTCCCGCGGCCGCCTCATCGCCGTCGCCGGACTCCTCGCCGCCGGCGCCCTCACCCTCACCGCCTGCAGCGACGACAGCGGCGACGGCGGCATGCCCGGCATGAACCACGGCGGTTCCAGCAGCTCCGCCGCCGCGCAGGAGACCACGCCGGCGTCGTTCAACGACGCGGACGTCACCTTCCTCCAGGGCATGATCCCCCACCACCAGCAGGCCCTGGAGATGGCGGAGCTGGCCGGCACCCGGGCCGCCGACCAGGAGATCAAGGACCTGGCGGCGCAGATCGCGAAGGCCCAGGACCCGGAGATCACGACCATGACCGGCTGGCTGAAGGCGTGGGGAAAGCCCACCGCGATGCCCGGCATGGCCGGCATGGACCACTCCGGGATGAGCGGCATGATGTCCGAGGCCGACATGACGGAGCTCAAGTCCGCCAAGGGCACGGCCTTCGACCGCGCCTTCGCCGAGATGATGATCGAACACCACAACGGCGCCATCCAGATGGCCGGCACCGAGCAGAAGACCGGCAAGAACACAGACGCCAAGCAGCTCGCCGACGCCATCATCAAGGCCCAGTCCACCGAGATCACCCAGTTCCAAACCATCCTCAACCGCCTCTGACACCCCACCCGACCCCCGGCCCCACCGGCCGGGCCCCTGCTCCATCCACACCGGGCTCCGGCCCCGCCACACCCCGCGGGGGCGCAACCCTCCCC
>NZ_JBFAXR010000210.1:0-8688 GCF_040680895.1 Streptomyces sp. NPDC051940
CGGCGCCAGGGCGCCGCCCAATGATCGGCTCCGCTGACGCTCCGCCGGGGGTTGCCTGCGGTGACCCGGTGGGGTTGCGCCGGCTCCGCTGCGCTACGCCGTCCGGATGCGAAGCGATCGGCTCCGCTGGCGCTCCGCCGAGGGATGCCTCCGGTGCCCCAGCGGGGCAACACCGGCTCCGCTGCGCTACGCCGGCCTCCAGGGTGACCCGCACCCTTCACCGCGACTGGCGCACCCTTCCAGCATGACCGCACCACCCCCTCAGCCCGTCCGGCGTTTGAGGACTGAGGCGCGCAGCGCCGAATCGCGCCGCAGGCGCCAGCGTGATCGGATGCTTGCAGCGGGACCGCAGCACCCCCTCAGCCCGTCCGGCGTTTGAGGACTGAGGCGCGGAGCGCCGAATTGCGCCGCAGGCGCCAGCGTGACCGGACGCTTGCAGCGTGACCGCAGCACCACCTCAAGCCCGTCCGGCGTTTGAGGACGAGGCGCGCAGCGCCGACCCGCCGGCGCCCGGCACAAACCGCACCGCGCGCAGCGGCCGCGCCCCCTACCGCCCCAGGAAGCGAGGCGGCTGCTTGGCGACGAACGCCTCCACCGCGATGCGGTGGTCCGCCGAGGCCCCCGCGAGGGCCTGGAGCTCCTCCTCCTTGGCGAGCGTCTCCGCGAGCCCGTGGCTCGCGGAGAAGGCGAGGGATTCCTTGATCGCGGCATAGGCGGCTGTAGGCCCCGAGGCGAGGCGCTCCGCGACCGTCCGCGCCTCCTTCGCGAGGTCCGCGGACGGGACCACCGCGTTCGCGATGCCCAGCGACTGGGCCTCCGCGGCCGGGATGGAGCGGGGGAAGAGCAGGAGGTCCGCGGCCCGGGACGGGCCGACCAGCCGGGGGAGGGTCCACGAGACGCCCGAGTCCGCCGTCAGGGCGACGCCCGCGAAGGACGTGTTGAAGGCCGCCGTGTCCGCGACCACCCGGTAGTCCGCCGCGAAGGCGAACCCCGCCCCCGCGCCCGCCGCGACGCCGTTGACGCCGGCGACGACCGGCTTCCGCATCGAGGTGATGGCCGTCACGATCGGGTTGTAGTGGTCACGCACCGTGTTCATGACCTCCCCCGCGTCCTGCGGGGAGGAGGCCGCGGCGAGCAGGCCGATGTGCTCCTTGAGGTCCTGCCCCACGCAGAACGCCCGGCCCGTGGCCGTCAGCAGCACCGCCCGTACGGCGTCGTCCGCGGCCGCCTCCTGCAACCGGTCGCGCAGAGCGACCTTCGTGGCGATGTTCAGCGCGTTCATCGCCTCGGGCCGGTTCAGCGTGATCGTCGCCAGACCCTCGGTCACGTCGTACAGGACAGGCTCGGCTGTGGCCTCGGCCATCTCGGGGCACCCCTTCGTCGCGGCTCGGCACCGGGCGGACGGCGCCCGGCCTTCCGTCAGGATGGCGGAGATCGGCGGACCGCAGCAGCCGCGCGGATGTGATCTGTGCAATATCTTTCGCGGAAGCGGCATCAGCGCGAAAGGGGCAGTATCGCAGTCCCGTCGCCGAATTGGGTGGTTTTGCGAATGCGCGTTGCCTACTCGATGCGAACCGATGTTGGTCATCAGGACCCGTGATGCGGGATAATGGCCGAGAACAATTGTGTTCGACGAGCTGGTTTCAGGAAGGGGAACGAGCATGGCGGCCATGAAGCCGCGGACGGGTGATGGCCCGCTCGAGGTGACCAAGGAGGGGCGGGGCATCGTCATGCGCGTTCCGCTCGAAGGCGGCGGGCGGCTCGTCGTCGAGCTGACCCCGGATGAGGCGGACGCCCTGGGCGACGCTCTCAAGAAGGTCGTCGGCTGACGAGGCCGACGCCACCATACCGAGCTGCCCCGGCTGCCCTACGGCCGGGGCAGCCCCTTTGGCGGGTGATGTCGGACACTCTCCCGGCGTCGCCCCGCCCGGAGCGGTCTCAGGCCTTCACCGCGCACAGCAGCCCGTCGCCCACCGGCAGCAGCGCGGGCAGCAGCGCGGGGCTCTCCTTCACCGTACGGAGCAGCTCGCGCAGCTTCAGCACCTCGCCCCGGTGCACGGCCGGATCCACCGTCCGGCCCTCGGCGAAGACGCCGGCGAAACAGACCAGGCCACCCGAACGCAGCAGGCGCAACGATTCAGCAAGGTACTCGACCGACTCCCAGGGATCACCGTCGGCGAACACCACGTCGTAGCCGCCGTCCGCGAGCCGCGGCAGCACGTCCAGCGCCCGGCCCGCGATGATCCGCGCCCGGTTCGGCGCGTACCCGGCGGCCTGGAACGCCTGCCGGGCGAACTGCTGCAGCTCCGGCTCCACGTCCACCGTGGTCAGCACCCCGTCCGCGCGCATCCCCTGCAGCAGGTGGATCCCCGACACCCCCGTGCCCGTACCGATCTCCACCACCGACTTCGCGTCGGCCGTCGCCGCCAGCAGCCGCAGTGCGGCACCGGTGCCGTCCGAGGCCGCCGTCACCCCCGCCTCGCGGGCCCGCTGGCGGGCCCAGAGCACGCTGGAGGCCACCGTGGCGCGGTCGGGCCCGGCCTGGCGGGCATGCTGGGCGACGCGCGTCGACCCAGCCGCGCCGTACGCCTCGGCGAACGACCAGTTCGCCTGCCGGTTGCCGGTAATCACGCCTCCCGCGCCGCTCTCCAAGTCCCCGTGGGCAACGCCCAGCGTGACTGTATCCGTTGGCGGCGGGAACCTGCCGTGCGGTCCGCGCGTTAAGCAGCAGGTAAGTGAGTGCGAGTGTGGGGCCGAACGGTCTTGAACCGGGCTTAACACCGCAAAAGGCGGAGCGGATAAGCTTATCCGGAGCTAACGGGTGAGGTGGTTATGGTAGTGGCCCTACTGGACATCACCAGAGCCGACAGGGGAGGTGCGGCGACGTCCGGTGATCGCGGAGCGCTCCGGCGCCTGATTCCGTGGTCCTCGGGTGCGCCGAAATCCGTGACCGACAACGCTGACAACGCCCGCGCCGCCGACACCGTGACCGCGTCCCGCACGACTGCGACGTTCACGGCCGACGAGTCGGCTGGTGCCTCAGGGGGGTGGACTCCGCCTTCGTGGGAGGAGATCGTCAGCACGCACAGCGGCCGCGTCTACCGGCTCGCCTACAGGCTGACGGGCAACCAGCACGACGCGGAGGACCTCACTCAGGAGGTCTTCGTCCGTGTCTTCCGCTCCCTTTCCACGTACACGCCCGGCACCTTCGAGGGCTGGCTGCACCGCATCACCACGAACCTCTTCCTGGACCAGGTGCGCCGCAAGCAGCGCATCCGCTTCGACGCCCTCGGCGACGACGCGGCCGAGCGGCTGCCCAGCCGCGAGCCCACCCCGCACCAGCACTTCAACGACACCCACTTCGACGCGGACGTCCAGCAGGCGCTGGACACGCTCGCGCCGGAGTTCCGGGCCGCGGTCGTGCTGTGTGACATCGAGGGGCTGTCGTACGAGGAGATCGCCGCGACCCTCGGGGTGAAGCTCGGTACGGTCCGCAGCCGCATCCACCGCGGCCGTTCCCACCTGCGCAAGGCGCTCAAGCACCGTTCCCCCGACGCCCGGGCCGGGCGCTCCCTCGCCGCGGTGAACGCCGCCGGCACTCCCGCATTCGGAGGGGAGGGCCGGATCGCGTGAGCGTGGAGGGCGGGCTGTCGCCTGCCGAGCAGCATCTGGGAGACAGGCTTGCCGCCCTGGTCGACGGCGAGCTCAGCCACGACAACCGCGACCGGGTGCTGGCGCACCTGGCCACCTGTCCGCGCTGCAAGGTCGAGGCCGACGCGCTGCGGCAGCTGAAGAGCGCCCTCGCGGTCGTCGCCCCGCCACCGCCCTCGGACGGGCTGCTGGCCCGGCTGCAGGGGCTGCCGGGGATGGACGACGACGCACTCGACCGCAACCCGTTTCGCCCCGGCGGCGGGGGAGGCGGCGGCTTCGCCATGGCCGAGGCGGGGTCCTCCGGGGGCTTCAGGATCCATGAGATAGCGCGTTCCGGGTCCGTCGCCCGGGGCCGCAGGCTCGCCTTCGTCGCGGCCGGCGGGATGGCCTTCGCGGCCTTCGCCCTCGGCGGCGCGGTGTCCGGGGTCCAGGGGACCCCGGGCGGGGCCGCGCCGGGTCCGTCGGCGGGCGAGGAGCGCACGGTGACTCCCGCGGCCGCGCGGGCGGGTACGCGGCGGGGCGGGGCCCAGTCCACGGAGAGCGTCTCCTCGCAGCTGATGGTCTACCCGTATCCGGCTCCCCTCCGGACGAGCGGCGTTGTCGCGCCCTCCCCGTCCGTGTCGCCGATGTCGCAGCCCTCGTCGCTGGCGCACTGAGCGCCTTCGGCGGGGGGCCCGGCCCGCGTCGGTGGTGTGGTGCGGCTTCAGCGTTGCTGCCGGTTGCTTCGCGCTGCCGTCGGGCGGGGCCTGGTGCGGTGCATGGGGCTTACGGCGTGGGTGAGTTGGCCGGTGGAGAATTTCGCTCGTGCGGGGCGACGCTGGACGTCGGCAGGCGGGGGCGGTCCGCACCATCAGGCTCGCCTTGCCGGTGATGGCGCCGGGTGTCCGCGGCTGTGGCGCCGGGCGTCCGCCGCGCGGACACGCGTGTGCCCCTCTCGCGCAACGCCCGGCTTCCGCAGGGTGCGTGTGGGCGGGTGGGGGTTTCGGCTTTCGGCCGGGCGTGAAAGGGTCGTTCGACGCGGAGGGTGCGGAAGCGCACGATCCGCATGGCCCCGGCAGGGGCGTCGCGGGCGCCGGGGGCCACCTGATTGAATCGGTGCGTGGCCGGCCCGCGTGATGTCCGGGCCGGGCCGCTGAGTCGTGCGGCAGCGCCTCCGGCGGGGCGCGGCGACGGACGGATCCCGGGTTCCGCCCCCGGACCCCGGGAGAGCGGGGTGGCCGACGGCGGGTCCGCCATCCGTGGTTCAGCGGTGTACGTCGCCGGAGGCGCTGAGTGATGGGGAGAGCATGGACGAGGGCAAGCCGAGGTGGTCGCGTCCGGACGCGGGCGGCGGTCGCCCGGCGGACGCCGACAACGCCACTGTGCAGGAGCCCGCGGAGGGGCGGGTGCCTCCGCCCCGGCCCGGCGCGGGCGGCGAGCCGGAGGGCGGTGCGCGGCGCAACGGTCCGATGAGGGGGGAGAGTTCGGACCCCGCGGGCGCCCGTGAGGGCGGCCCCGACTCCGTTGCCGGCACCGACGACGACAGGACGAGGGAACTCCCCAAGGTCGCAGACCGCGCGCCCGAGCGCGGCGCGCGCGACGGCGGCGCTTCTCGGCCTGTCGACCGCTCACCCGAGGCGGACCGGCGCGAGGCCGCCGCGGCCAAGGGGGCCGCTCCTGCAAGGGCAGAGCGAACGGACCGGACGGCCCCGCCTCCGACGGACCGCACCACCCGGGAACCGGGAGGGGACACGAGCCGCGAGCCCGGCGCCGACCGCGATTCCGGCCGCGGAGGCAGCCCCGCACCCGACGGCCGCCGCGACACCCGCCCAGCGGGTGGCGACGGGCGCGCTGCCGGGCCCACCGAGGGCACGCGCGCCACACCGCCCGCTGACGCCCGCCGTCCCACGGACGGCACGCGCCCGGGGGAGGCCCGTACCGCCGAAGGCAGCCGTACCCCCGAAGGCAGCCGTGCCGACGACCCCCGCCCCGCCGAGGGCCCCCGTCTCGCCAAGGGATCGCATCCCGCCGCCGGGGGCGACCGGCACCTGAGGGACGCGCGGCCCGACGCGCGCCGTGGTGACGGCGCCCGGCCCGCGGACCGGCACCCCAGGGACGCCCGCCCCGCTGAGGGCGACCGGCACCCCAGGGACGCCCGGCCCCCCGAGAGCGACCGCCACCCCAGGGACGCCCGCCCCGCCGAGGGAGGGCGGCCGGGCGACCGGCACGGACCGCACCAGGGTGGGCGCCCCGCGCCCGGGCGCCGGGGGGAGAGCGAGGCGCGGCCCGCGCCCGGCAACCCGTACGCCGCCCAGCACCCCGGCGGAGCCCCGCGCGCCGGCGGCTACGGACACCCCGGCGGGCCGGCCCCGCACCCGGGCCAGGGCGCCGCGCCGCAGGGCTGGGGACACGGCCCCCAGGGCGGCCGCCCGCAGGGGCCCGTACCGCCGCAGCAGTGGCAGCGCTACGACCCCTGGGACGCGCCCGAGCGCGAGCAGCGTGCGCGCCGGGGCGGCAAGGGCGCCGTCGTCGGCGCCATCCTGATCGCCCTGATCGCGGGCGGCGTCGGCGGCGGGCTCGGCATCTGGTACGAGCGCAACGGCGGCGTGGGCAGCGCGATCGAGCTGGACCAGTCGCCGGTCGACGGCGATCTGGAGCGCGCCCCCGACAGCGTCGCCGGCATCGCCCGCACCGCACTGCCCGGCGTGGTCACCATCCACGTCAGCGGCAGCGACGAGCAGGGCACCGGCACCGGGTTCGTCCTGGACAAGGCCGGCCACATCCTGACGAACAACCACGTGGTCGCCCCGGCCGCCGAGGGCGGCGAGATAACCGTCACCTTCGCCCACAACGAGTCCGCCCGCGCCAAGATCGTGGGCCGCGACTCGGGTTACGACCTGGCCGTGATCAAGGTCAGCGGCGTCTCCGGGCTCAAGCCCCTGCCGCTCGGCAACTCCGACTCCGTCGCCGTCGGCGACCCGGTGATCGCGATCGGCGCCCCGTACAACCTGGCCAACACCGTCACCTCCGGCATCATCAGCGCCAAGGAGCGGCCGATCACCGCCGGCGGCAAGGCCGAGGGCAGCGACGTCTCCTACGTCGACGCCCTGCAGACGGACGCGCCCATCAACCCCGGCAACTCCGGCGGGCCGCTGCTGGACCGCAAGGGGCGGGTGATCGGCATCAACAGCGCGATCCGCGCCGCCGACGTCCCCGAGGGCGAGGAGGGCGGCCAGGGCGGCTCCATCGGCCTGGGCTTCGCCATCCCGGTCAACCAGGGCAAGCGCGTCGCCGAGGAGTTGATCAACACCGGCAAGGCCACCCACCCGGTGATCGGCGTCACGGTCGACATGCAGTACACGGGCGACGGCGCGCGGGTCGGCGAGTCCTCCGGCAGCAAGCCCTCGGTCACTCCCGGCGGCCCCGCCGACCAGGCGGGCATCCGGCCGGGGGACGTGATCACCGAGGTGGACGGCGACCGGGTGCACAACGGCGAGGAGCTGATCATCAAGGTCCGCAGCCACCGCCCCGGCGACCGGCTCACCCTCACCGTCGAACGCGACGGCGACGAACGGACCGTGGACGTGGTGCTCGGTTCGTCAGACGGCGACTGACCAGCCGGGACAGGCGGCGGCCGGCCGGGACCCGGGCGGCCGTTGCCTGTCTGTTATCTTCGCCCCGCCCCGGTCGCCAGGTACTGTGAATGGGTCCCGCCCCCGGCGCGCCACGCACTGGCGGCCGCGCAAGGTAACTGCTGCAAGGAGCCGCCAGGTGTTCTTCGACATAGGACCCCTCGAGCTGATCGCGCTCATCATCCTTGCCGTGCTCATCTTCGGCCCCGACAAGCTGCCGAAGGTGATCCAGGACGTCGCCGGGATGATCCGCAAGCTGCGCGAGTTCTCCGACAGCGCCAAGGAGGACATCCGGCGGGAGCTCGGACCGGAGTTCAAGGACTTCGAGTTCGAGGACCTCAACCCGAAGAACTTCGCCCGCAAGCACCTCCTCGACAACGAGGACCTCGGGCTGAAGGAGCTCGCCAACGGCTTCGACCTGAAGAAGGAGATGGCCGAGGTCGGCGACGCGGCGAAGACCGTGGGCGAGATCCGCGAGGACAACGCGGGCGCGGGCAAGCCCCGTACGAGCCTGCGGAAGGACGAGCAGGCCGAGGACGGGAAGAGCGTCACGCCGTACGACTCCGACGCGACCTGAGCGGTACGGCGTTCGGCGCAGTGCGCGCCGGACGCGGTGCGGCTCTCCGCGGTACCGGGGCCACCTGATCGGACCAGATATCAGACAGAATGTCTGTCCCCCCGAACCGGGGTGGTTATCCTCTCCGACTATGGAGACTACGAGTCGGACGGGGACGGCGAGTTCTGCCTACGGGGAGGGCGGGGTCACCGCACCGCCCGGCGAGGAACGGGTCGTCGACGAGTTCCTGCGCGCGTCCTTCCCCTGGTACGGCCTTGACCAGGCATTCTCCGGGCCGCGCTGGCTGCTGCGGACGGGCGCCGGCGCGGACGGCCAGATCGAGCACGGTTCCACGGGACACGGGGACACACCCTCGTACCTCGCCGAGGCGGGCCTGAAGGACCACCGCTTCACGGTGGTCGTGACGGTCGCCAGCCGCCCCGTCAGGCGCAGCGCGGACGGTACGGGCGTACTGGACGCCACCTCGGTGTCGAGCGCCGCGTGGCTGGCCGGTTCGGGGCTGCTGAGCTGCACCTGGCCGGCGCAGATGGAGCGGGCCATGCGGGAGGACTGGCTGGCCCAGCAGACCGGCGTCGCCTGGGAGCTGGCCGACGACCTCCAGGGCCCCGGCTGGTCCACCCTCACGCTCCCCGTCGACGGGGAGCCCGTGCCCTTCCACTACCGCGAGTCCGAGTACGGCTGGGTGCTCGCGGGCGCGACGGGCAACACGGTGCATCTGGGCGCGTACGGGCGGGGGATGAGCGCGTACGGCCTCGCGTTCTCGGTGGTCAAGGACGTCACGGCAGCGGCAGGCGTTCCTCCTGCTGGACGCGAAGGGCAGGCCGCTGCCCATGTGCGAGATCTTCAGCC
>NZ_JBFAXR010000211.1:0-8168 GCF_040680895.1 Streptomyces sp. NPDC051940
GGGGCCTTGCCGGGCGGAGCGCGGGGGGCCGGCGCCATGGCGCCGCCCAGCGGTCGGCTCCGCTGGCGCTGCGCCGGTGCGAAGCGGGGCGGCTCCGCTGCGCTCCGCCGGGGGATGCCTTCGGTGGGCCGGTGGGGTGGCGCCGGCTCCGCTTCGCTGCGCCGGCTGATGCGTAGCGAGCGGCTCCGCTGGCGCTCCGCCGTGGGTCGTCGTCGGTGGGCCGGTGGAGGTGAGCCGACTCCGCTGCGCTGCGCCGGCAGAAGCGCCCCGTGCCAGGGCGACGGGCCCCTCCCAGCGTGACCGGCCCCCACCTCAGCCCGTCCGGCGTTTGAGGACTGAGGCGCGAAGCGCCGAAGCGCGCCGCAGGCGCCAGCGCGACCGGACGCTTCCAGCGGGGCCGGACCACCCCCTCAGCCCGTCCGGCGCTTGAGGACTTCGGGCGAAGCCCGAAACGCGTCAGCCGACGCAACCGCACCTCCAGCCCGTCCGGCGTTTGAGGACTGAGGCGCGAAGCGCCGAACCGCGCCGCAGGCGCCAGCGGGACTGGACGTTTCCAGCGGGGCCCGACCACCCCGTCAGCCCGTCCGGCGTCTGAGGACTGAGGCGCGCAGCGCCGAAGCGCGCCGCAGGCGCCCGCGCAAACCGCACCGCGCGCAGCGGGCCGCCCCCAAGGCTCACCCACTGTTCACCGCGCGGCCCCCGCAACGTCACACCTGGCGCAAGCACAGGGGTGAATCGTGCTGCGCCTATGAGAAAGCTGTGGCCGCTCCGGCCCCCCACCGCCCCCGGCCTCGCCGAGAGCGCGGCGTATCTGGCCCGTGAGGCCGGACCGCGGCCCGCCGTCACGCGGGCGCTGGGCGAGCTGCTCGCCCAGCAGGCCGCCGACCGGGGCGCGCTCTCCGCCGAGGGCTTCGACGCCCTGCTGCGGGCCGGGCGCGCGGCCCTGGACGGCGGCCGCCCCGGGCTGGCCCTCGAGCTGGCGGACGCCGCCCTCGCCGGGCGGCGCAAGTCCCGGGCCGGCTGGCGGCTGCGCGCGGGCGCGCTGGACGCGCTGGGCCGGCACACCTCCGCGCTCGAGGCGTACGAGCGGCACCGCGCCCTCACCCCGAACGGCGACCCGGCGCGGACGTACCCCGAGACGGCGGAGAAGCACCGGCTGCTGACCGAGGCCGCCGAGCTGGCGCCCGGTACCGCGCTGGCCGGGGCCGTACGGGCCGAGCGCGCACCCGACGAGGTCCGCGCGGCCTTCGCCGCCGAGGTCACCGACCGGCTGCGCGCGCAGGGCGCCGCCTCCGCCGAGGTGCGCCGGCTGGCCCGGCTGTACGCGGCGTACGCGCTGCTCCTCGACCACGGCCGGATGCCCGACGCCGCCCTCACCGGCACCGCCCCGCTCTCGGTCGGCGATCTGCGGGGCCGGCTCGCCGGCAGCTCCGTCTGCCTGGTGGCGCAGGGCGGGCCCACCCCGCCGGACGACTACGACACCGTCCTGCGCTGCGGCAGCTTCCGCGCCGACGAACGCGCCGACGGCCACGTCACCACCGTCGCCGCCGGCGACAAGTGCCTGGACCGCGACGTCACGTACCGGATCGTCCTGGGCGAGGACCACGCCGCCTGGCGCGAGGCGCTGCGCCGCACCGTCCCCGGCGCCCAGCGGTATCTGGGCGACGAGACGCTGCGCCGCCCCCTCACCGACCCGGACCTGCTCGGCGGGCAGCCGTCCGCC
The DNA here is from genome assembly GCF_040680895.1 of Streptomyces sp. NPDC051940. Lineage (NCBI taxonomy): Bacteria > Bacillati > Actinomycetota > Actinomycetes > Kitasatosporales > Streptomycetaceae > Streptomyces > Streptomyces sp. NPDC051940. The sequence continues at coordinate 1,724 of NZ_JBFAXR010000211.1, forward strand.
GCCCCCGCCGTGGCGATGGCGGCGCTGCTCGACTTCCTCGACGTAACCACGCATGTCGATCTGTACGGCTCCGACCGGCTCACCGCCGCCGAGCGGGACCGGCTGAAGAAGACGAGGACCGTCCTGCGATGAACTACGCCCGCAAGCGCCGTACCGCCTTCATCTGCCGCGTCACCGCCGAGGACGCGTACGGCACCCTCCCCGCCCTGCTGCGCAGCCTGGCGCTGACGAACCCCGCGCTCTGCGAGGACTTCCTCGTCCTGCACGCGGGCCCCGACGACGCCCTGGACCGGGTCCGTACGCTGCACCCGCGGCTGACCGGGCGGCCGCTGGACGCCCCCCTCGACGCGTACGACGAGCTGATCGAACTGGAGCCGCACTGGATGGTGGCCGCGGACCTGGCGGTCCACCGGACGCCGCCCGCACCGGAGTCAGAGCCGGACGACGCCGGCTTCTACGCGTCCTACTTCCGCCTCAAGGGCCCCAAGCACCCCGACCTGGTCGTCCACTTCGGCCTCCCCCTCCTCGCCGCCCGCCCCGCCGTCGACCTGGCCCGCACCGTGGCCCTCGCACTGCGCGAGCGCGGGCGGTACGAGGAGGCGGTCGGCGTGCTGACCGGCGTACTGGACCGGGCGAAGGCCGACCAGCCCCGCTTCCACGAGACCCTGGGCTCACTGCTCGTCGCCGTCTCCCGCTACGCCGAGGCGGAGACGCATCTGCTGCTGGCGACGGCGTCCCCCGACGTGGCGCCGAAGGCGTTCAGCCAGCTCGCCCGGCTGGCGTGGCTGCGCGGCGACGAGTCCGCGGCCCGCGAGTACGCCGCGGACGGCCTCGACGCGGAGCCGGTCAACCGCACCTGCCGCGCCTACCTCACCGGCGGGGCGGGCGGCGCCGCGACGGCCGTACCGGACCGCCCCGCCGACCAGTTCGCGCACGCCGCGCTGTACGCCACGGGCCAGGAGAACGCCGGCGACAAGCTGCTGCCGGAGGCCGTACGCCTGTGCCTCGACCCGGACACCGGCCCGGACCGCTGGCACCCCGTCCCCGTCCACCGGCTCTTCGACGAGCGGGCGGCCGAGGAGGTCAACGCCCGCCGGGGCCTGATCGTGGGCGGCGGCGGGCTCTTCCTGCCCGACACGATGCCGAACGGCAACAGCGCCTGGCAGTGGAACATCCCCGACGCGATGCTCGCCCGGATCACCGTCCCGCTCGCGGTCTTCGCGGTCGGCTACAACGTCTTCGACGGCCAGGACTACGCCCGCGGCGCCCGCTTCCGGGAGAGCATCACGGCCCTCGCCGACCGGTCCGCGTTCTTCGGCCTGCGCAACCGGGGCTCGATCGAGAAGGTCCGCGAACTGCTCCCGGCGCGGCTGCGGGACAGCGTGCTGTACCAGCCGTGCCCGACCACGGTGTTCCGCAAGCTGCTCCCCGGCTGGACGGACCCGCCGCCGGCCGAGCGCACGGACACGGTCCACATCAACTGCGCGTACGACCGCGCGGGTCTGCGCTTCGGCTCCGGATACGGCCACTTCCTCGCCGAGATGGCGCACGCGGTACGGGCGCTCGGCGAGCGGGCGGAGGTCCGCTGCGCCCCGCACACCCCGGCCGACGAGCGTTTCGTACACGACCTGCGCCGCGAGCACGGCGTCACGCTGCCGGTCGACCCGCTCTACGACTACTCCAACGCCGAGGTCCGGGCCCTGTTCCGGCGTACGAAGCTGGTCATCGGCATGCGCGGCCACGCGGGGATGATCCCCTTCGGCTGCGGCACCCCGATCCTCAGCCTCGTCTCCCACCCCAAACTGGGCTACTTCCTGGCGGACATGGACCGTCCGGAGTGGGGCGTGTCCGTCCACGAGCCGCGGCTCGGCGCGCTGCTGACGGAGCGCGCGGCGGCGCTGCTCGACGACCACGCGGCGGCGGTCGCCGACGTCCACGGGCGTCAGGAGGTGCTGTGGAAGCTCACGCGGGAGAACCTCGCGGCGCTGCACGGGGCGTTCGGCCTCGCGGCCCCTTTGGTGCCGGGGCCGCGGGGCGGGAGTCCGGCCGTGTCGGCTACTGCTGCTGTTGCTGCTGCTGCTCCGCCGCCGCCGGTGCGCCCGCGCTGACCGGCTTCAGCCACGGGAGCTCGCTGTTCTGCAGGGCGCCCTTCTGCAGCGTGGTCGCGTTCCACTCGCCGAACCGGGGGTTGACGTCGATGTGCAGCTCGTCGGCGGCCTTCTCCAGCGCCTTGCCGGCCGCCGCCTGGTCGCCGTTGACGACCTGCAGCAGGCGGTTGACGCCGGCATCCTGACGGGCGACGGCGTCCAGCTGGGAGGGCGCGATCCCGCCCTGCAGCGCGGCCGCCTCCAGCGCCTCGGCGCTGCCGAAGCGCTCCTCCAGCGCGGCGCGGGACGCCTGCACTTCGGCCGCGTCCGGCTGTCCGGCCCCGGTGTCGACGAGCGCCCGGTCCAGCACCCGGTCGAAGATCATGTTGTAGAGCGTGCTGCGCTGCAGCGAGGGCGTCTTGGCGATCAGGTCGGCCGCGTTCGGCGCGGCGTTCTGCGCGTCCCGCGTCTCGTCGACGCGCGACTGGACCTGGGCCACCGTGATCCGCTCCCCGCCCAGCGTCGCCGCCGCGCCGGGATGCGGCGTGTCGCCGCAGGCGGTGAGCAGCGGCGCACCCAGCAGGGCGAGCAGCACGGCGAACTTGGGACCAGCGGCTTGGCGCATTGCGGCCTCCGGGGCGGCGTCCGTACGTCAGCGGGCGGGAGCTTACCGAGGAACTCGGGGTACTTCGTGAACTGCGTCACGATCTTATGCACCGGCTCCGGCCCGGGGCCACTCCTTCGACGCGGTCCGCTCACGTTTCTGCCGACAGCGCCCGCTTGTGTTCCCCGGGAGTTGGCGGCGCGTACACCGGGCCACCACCCGGCCACCACCGGCCCACTAAAGGGTGTCCGCGTGACCACATCCGACACTCCCGTCCACCCCGGCGTCGTCATACCCAGGCAGGCCGGGGCGCCCGACGGCGAGATACGCCCGCGCGACCAGGCCCCCGGGCGGCAGCACCGCCACGACATCGACCTGATCCGGCTGCTCGGATCGTCCGGGGTGATCCTCTCCCACGTCGGCGCGCTGTTCATCGAGGCGGTGGGCCGTAAGTCCGGCAACGGGCCCGGCGCCTACTGGGCGGGCATGACGGCCAACGCCATCGGCGCGTACGCCGTGCCCATGTTCTTCGCGATAGCCGGCTGGGCGGTGCTGTCGGGGGCGCCGCCCAAGGACAGCCGCCGGATGTGGCAGCGGCTGCGCCGCACGCTCATACCGATGTTCGTCTGGACCGCGCTGTACCTGCTCTGGGCGCACTTCCGCGACACGAACAAGGCCCCCGTCGCCGAGCTGGCCGTCGACTCCCTCTTCGGCACCGTCCGCCCCGCGTACCACCTGTGGTTCATGTACGCGTACCTGCCGATCATCGTGCTGCTGGCGTTCGTCGTGCTGCTGCGGGCGGGCCAGAAGCCGTGGCTGATGGGCGGCGTGCTGCTGGCGCTGGCGAGCGGTCCGGTGCTGATGAACGACCTGCACGGCCTGACGGACCGGGACCTGCCGACGTTCGGCTGGGGCTTCGGCGTCTACTCCCTCGTGTACGCCGTACTGGGCGCCTTCCTGCTGTCCCGCCCGACCGCCCCCGGCGGCCGCCGCGCCCGGATCGCCTGGCTGTCCCTGGCCGCACTGTGCGCGGCCGGCGTCCTCTACTACCAGAGCCAGGTGCACTACGCGATGCCCAACGCCAGCATCGTGGGCGCGGTGTTCACGGGCGCGATCATCCTGGGCCTGAGCCGGATCCGGGTCCCGGCCCGCGTCCGCCCCTTCGCCTCACGGCTGGCGAACGCGGCGCTCGGGGCGTACCTCTGCCACATCCTCGTGCTGGACGTGGTGGCCGACCCGTTCGTCGACACGGACCTGAGCGGGGCGGCGGCGGGAGGGCTGGTCGCGGGGCTGACGGTGGTCAGCATCGCTTGCTCGTTCGGGTTGAGTCTGGCGTGGCAGCGGCTGGGGTTGAAGAAGGTGCTGGGGTAGTGGGCGTGCGCTGCGGCGCCTTTACGTGCCCAGGTGCCGGCTGATGAAGTCGCGCCAGGTCGCGATCGCGGTGGGCCTGGTTTCGTCGTGCGGTCCTGTGTAGGCGATGAGTTCCTTGTCCTGCGAACCCAGGGCGTCGAAGAGCGCCAGCTGTCCGGCGCGGGGGAACAGCTCGTCGTCCCACTGGATGTGGAAGAGGACCGGGGCGGTGATCCGGCGGGCGTCGGCCGTCACGCGCTCCGGGGCGTCCAGCCCCGGGTGCAGCGCCGGGCCCAGCCGTACGCCGAACTTCCCGAGGACCGCGCAGCGCAGCCGGTCGCCCAGGGCGGCCGCGAGCGGGATGCCGAAGCGTGCGCCCATGGACAGGCCGAGGTAGGCGACCCTGCCGCCGTCCGCTCGGCCCGCGTCGCTCACCGCGTCGATGGCCGCCAGCCAGTCGTCCGTCATCCGGTCCAGGACGGCCTCGATCCCCTCTTCCGCGATACGGGCCTGGTAGACGGCGGGCGGCAGCGGGGCCGGTACGCGCTCGCCGTGGTGGGGGCCGTCGATGGCGAGTGCCGCGCAGCCGGCGTGGGTGGTGAACCAGCGGGCCAGGTCCTGGATCCGGGCGCTCGTCTTGTGCCCGCTGCCGCCGTGGCCGAGCAGGACGAGGGGTGGTCGTGGTGGTCGTACGGCGTTCCCTGGCGGGAGCCAGAGGGCGGCGGGGAGGGGGGCGCTCGCGCGGGGGAGGAGGAAGGTGCGGGGGGTTGTTGTTGTGTTCGGGGTGGTTGCGTTCGGGGTGGTGGTGTTAGGGGTGGTCCATTCCGGCTTGATGTCCACGCGGGCCATCCAAGCAGGGGGTGACTCGTCTCCGCTTGACCTCCGGAGACCAGCCACCCCCCTCGGGGATCAGGTCGCCCTGAGAAAGCCCGAGTTGGCCGCCCGGCCCAGAAACGTGAAGCGCGAATCGCCCTTGAGGTGGACCTCCAGGGCCTCCTCCACGCCGGGCCAGTTCGCGTCGCCGTAGTCGTCGAGGACGACGATGCCGCCCGGGGCGGCGATCTTCTCGGCCCACTCCAGGTCCGCGAGCACGCCGTCGCGCGAGTGGTCGCCGTCGATGATGATCACGCCGTACTCCCGGTCGGAGACCGCCGCGCGCACCTCGGGGTCCTCGGAGTAGCCCGGCTGAATCCTGGCCGCCTGGCCGGCCGGGCCGGCGAGGGCGAGGTTCTCACGGACGGCCGCGAGGCGGACCGGGGTACCGCTGGGATCGGCCCGCTCGACGGCGGCGTCGGGCTGGAGCTGCAGGCCGGCCAGCGGGTCGACGATCGTCACGGACGGCTCCAGTCCGGCGCGCTGCAGCATCCGGGTCAGGGCGGCGGCGAACATCCCGTACAGGGTGCCGATCTCGAGCACCTCGCCGTTCGGCGGCTTGAGCAGCGGGACGGTGGCGAGCTTCCCGCAGATGTTGATCGTGCCGCCGGCGATCCGCCCCACGCCGAGAGCCTCCAGGGCGACAAGCGTCCGGAACGCCTGCGCGATATTGCGCTCGGCGGTCTGCGGCCGCTCGCCGGTCGTGTCGCTCACGGCCTTGGCCAGGACGGCCAGTTGGTGTGCGGTAGGGGTACGGGGGAGGCCGCGTCCGGTGCTGCCGAGCAGCAGCTCGAGCGCCTTCTCCTCGGCCCGGGGCGCCGCCTCCTCGGTACGCGTCGCCGCGGCGCGGCGGATCGCCCGGTCGATGCGCTGATCGATGAGGTCGGCGACGGGCCGCAGGGCCCGGCGGGCCAGTCGGTTGGTCAGGAGAGTCATGCGGGAAGCTTCATCAGACGGGGGTGACTTCGGGGAGAACGGGGGGTGTTGGGGGGTGGACGCGTCGCGGTCGCTGCGGCGTCGCGGTGCGCGCTGCGCGGGGGTGGTCGGTGTACGTCGGGTGGTCGGCGCCGCCCGCGCCTTCGGCGCGGGGTTGCCCCCACCCACACGCCACCCGTTACGGGATATCTTCCCTGACGCCGGCGCCTGGGGGTGCCACGGAAGGGCCGGTCACCGGTCGGGGCACGCTGTGGGGGTTGGGCGGGTGTCGGTTGGTGGCTTTGTGGCGGGGGGTGACTATGTGGCGGGGGGTGGCTTTGCGGCGAGGGGGTCGTGGCCGGTCGTCGTCTTAAACCGAAGTGTTCCTGCGGCCCCAAGGGGCCTTGCCGGGCGGAGCGCGAGGGGACGGCGCTGCGCGCCGCCCAGTGATCGGCTCCGCTGCGCTGCGCCGAGGGATGCCGGTGGTGGCCCGGTGGGGCTGTGTCGGCTCCGCTGCGCTGCGCCGACGTGCACCTGCGCCCTCCCAGCCCGTCCAGCGTCTGAGGACTGAGGCGCGAAGCGCCGAACCGCGCCGCAGGCGCCAGCGAGACCCGAC
>NZ_JBFAXR010000212.1:0-8104 GCF_040680895.1 Streptomyces sp. NPDC051940
ACGCGGGGTGCGCCCGCACCCCGCGTCCGGTCCGCTAGGTCTCCGGCGTCAGCAGCCGGGCGGCGTTGCCGTAGCAGACGGCTCGCAGCCAGTCGTCCCCGAGGCCGAGCCCTTCGAGGACGTCGAGCTGGTGCCGGTAGGGGTACGGGATGTTGGGGAAGTCGGTGCCGAGCAGCACCCGGTCGCCGAGCGCGGCCAGCCGCGGCAGCTCGGTGCGCGGGAAGGGCGCGGTCTCCTCGATGAAGCCCGTGAACGCCATCGTCGTATCGAGATGGACCCGCGGATACCGTTCGGCCAGCTCGAGGAACGCCTGGTACTCGGGCGCGCCGAGGTGCGCGACGACGGCGGTCAGCCGGGGATGGCGCGCGAGCACGGCGGCGAACGGCTCCGGCCCGGTGAAGGCGCCGGGCACCGGCCCGGAGGCGCAGTGCACCACGACGGGCACACCGGCCTCGGCGAGCATCCCCCACACGGGGTCGAGCAGCGGATCCCGCGGATCGTACGCCCCGACCTGCACGTGCGCCTTGAAGATCCGCGCACCGTCGTCGAGGGCCTGCTTGACGTACCCGGGAGCCTCGGGCTCGGGGTAGAAGGTGGCGGACTGCAGACAGCCGGGGGTCCGGGCGGCGAACCCGGCGCCCCACTCGTTCAGCCAGGAGGCCATGCCGGGCCGGTGCGGATAGACGAGCGCGCTGAACCTCCGCACGCCGAAGTCCCGCAGCAGCCGGATCCGCTCGCCCTCCGCGACCCGGTAGGTGACGGGCCACTCCCGCCCGACCAGGGCGGCCCCGGCGTCGAAGTAGGCCCACACCTTGCGGAGCACGTTGTCGGGCATGAAGTGCGTGTGCACGTCGATCAGCCCGGGCAGCCCGAGCCGCCGCCAGAACCCGCGAACCCCACCGGCCTCGTCCCCAGCTTCCACGCCGTCACCCCACAAGCGTCCGATCACCTCCGCCCGAGACTAAGCGTGCGCTCAGCACGGCGTAAAGACGGCTCGGCCGTGCGGGCGGGGCGATGAACCGATCACCCGCACGCCTCGGGCCTGCGGCTGACACAATGTGCGTGTGCGGCCCGTCGGGCCGGAGGGGGCCTCCTTGGACTACATCTGCTACATCTCCCGTTCCAAGGTGGACGGGCTCCACGCCCAGCTCCACCCCGAACAGGACGGCGAGATCACCGAGCAGGTGGTGACGGAGCGTTCCAACTCCGGTGACCTGCAGGCGGGGTTGTCGCTCGGCCAGATCGTGAGCCTGTTCAAGGGCGGCATCACCTACGGCAGACGCAACGTGATCCAGCGCGAGCGGAAGATCAAGACGGCCTATACGGAGAAGCTGAGAGAGGTCCTCCTCGCCATCGCGGCGGACCACGGCAACGTCCCGGACATCCGCGACACGCTCCCCGCGCACGGCTTCGACTCCGTCTACTACTTCTACGAGGGCGCGTTCCGGGTCCAGTCCCCCGTCTCCAGCCCGACGGTGGCGGACGTCGTCACCCTGCGCTCCACCACCGGCGACCGCACGGTGCACTTCGACTGCTCACTGCGCTACTTCAGCGAAGGCCCCGAGGCGGACGGCCAGTTCCTCCTCCACTCGGGCAACCACCGCTTCTTCACCGGCGGGCTCTCCCTCACCCTGTCCGGCGTCTTCGTGCTGCTGGGCGCCGAGGGCGACGACATCTTCGGCACCCCGCTCTACCTTCAGCTGTCCGCGTCCGGCATGGTCGCGCTCTAGGAAGTTGGGGCCAGTGACCGATCTCGATCCCGGCCTGCACGATCCCGAGGAGTACGAGGGCAAGACGTTCACCGTCGACGGCTGCGCGTACGAGGTCGGTCCGCTCATCGGATCGGGCCTGTCGAAGTTCGTGCACGTGCTGGTCAACCGGCGCTCGGGGCTGAGGCTGCACGTGCTGGCCGTCTACCGCGACGCCGAGGCCGGACGGCAGGAGCTGACGAACGAGATCGCCGCCAAGGCGGTGGCGGACCTGCTCGGCGGCGTGCAGGTGCCGAACATCCGGGAGGTCCCGCTGCCGGGCGCCCTCGCCGCCCTGCAGGACTACTACGGCTCCCAGGAAGCGGAGCCGAGCCCCGGCCTGCTGCGCGGGGAGGCGCTGCTCGGGGAGGAGAAGTGGCCGGAGGCGGTCGAGGCGCTGACCGCCGTTCTGCGGGAGCGCCCGGCGCACACCATGGCCATGAACAACTGCGCCTACGCCCTGGCCCGGTGCGACCGCCTGTACGACGCGGTGGACCTCATGGCGCAGGCCGTCGGGATCGAACCGAACCACCTGCCCTATCTGCGCTCGCTCATCCAGTACGCGGCCGCGGCGACGATGCCCGCGACCGCCCTCAGGACGCACCGGACGCTCAAGGAGAAGTACCCCCGGGACACGAGCTGCGAGGAGATCGTCGCCCATATGCCCGCGCAGGCGTCCGGCCTCCACAACCTGTCGGTCGACCTCGCCCGGGCAGGCCGCCTGGACGAGGCCGTGGAGACGGTCTCGCACGCGGTCGACGCCTACGGCGTACTGGCCGAGGGCGACCCGGAGCAGTTCGACGTCGAGTTGGCCGAGAGCCTGTTCAACCTCGGGGCCTTCACCCTGGCCCGGGGAGACGCGGTCGGCGCGGTCGGCCCCCTGGTGGACGTCCTGTCCATCGCCACCGCGTACGAACGCCAGGACCTGTTCGACCTCGCGGCCGACACCTTCCGCGACGCCCGCGCACGGGCACCCGAGGCCGTGGCGGCGGAGTTCCTGCGTCTGACGGAGGAGCCGCTGGCGGACTGGCTCACGTGACCCTCACATCAACCGCAGCGCCGTCTCCGCCACCCCGATCCGTACCGTCTGGCCCCACGTCAGGTCCAGGGCGTCCGACTCGATGCCGTCGCCGAAAGCCGTCAGGCGTTCCGTGCGGACCGTGAGGGTCAGGCGGCGGTCCGCCGTCAGCACGCCCGACACCCGCGAGGTGCCCGTGGCCGGGGACGGCCAGGCCTCGCGGACGAACCAGATCAGGGTGCGGTCGCCGCGGGCCGGGAGGGGGAGGGCGCTGTGGCGTTCCTGCCAGACGGACCGGAGCCAGCCCGTGGCGCCCGCGCCCGTGCCGACCAGGACGCCCGACGACGCCTGGGTCTCCGGCGGGCCGCCCTCCTCGGCGAGGGTGTAGCGGGCCGTCTGGTGTGACGGCGGCCCGAGGAAGACCTCGTTGAGCGCGAGGAGGCGCTGGCTGTCGTCGGCCACCGCCTCCACCATGGTGAGGTGCTCCGCGCCGCGCGCGTCGGCCAGCGCCTCGACGAGCAGCCAGCTCGCGTCCGGCGCCGTGTGGCGCACCAGCACACCGGGGTTGCGCCGCGGGTCGGGGTTGACGCCGATCACCGGCTGGCCGCTCAGGTACTTGGCGGCGTTGGCGACGAGGCCGTCCTGCCCCACCACGAGCACCACGTCCTCCGGCGCGAAGAGGAACCGGTCGAGTCCGGCCCGTTCCACCTTCGCGCGGCGCCAGTCGAAGGGGATCCGCGCCGTCGCGACCGCGAGCGCGCGCGTCGCAAGGCGGTGGGACTCGACGACCTCCGCGATGTCCTGGTCCCGGGTCGCCAGGAAGTGGGCGGCCTGCCCGTGCGTGCCGTGCCGGGCCAGCAACTCCTGGTACTCGGTGCTGCGGTGGACGACCACCGCACGCGGCGCGAGGCTCATCCCCGGCGCCCCGGCCCGCCCTGCTCACCCGACCGCCCGCGCTGCTCCGGCGTCCGGTCCCGCCGCTGTGCGCCGTCGGGCGCGGGCTGTCCCAGCCTGGCGAGCAGTCCGGTCAGCACGTCCGGCGACAGGGTGACGCTCTCGATGCGCGGCAGGTGCTCCGCGAACCGGCCCGCGGTCAGGGCGTTGAGGACCGCCGGCTCGATCCGCGCGTGCACCTCCAGCCACGCCGCCTCCGCCTCGGCACGCGCGGCGCCCGCCTCCCGTGCGGCGGTGGCCTGGGCCTGCGCGGTGCGCACCGCGCGGGCGGCCTCGGACTCGGTGCGCACCGCGTCGGCGGCGGCCGCCTCCTCCGCCTCGCGGCGGGCGTTGGTGCCGCGCTGGCGTACCAGCTGCTCCTCCTGCCGGGCCAGCTCGATCTTGCTCGCCAGCTCGTTCTCCGCGATGGCCCGCTCCCGCTCCACCGCCACGGCGCGGCGCTCGTACGTGGCGCGGTCGGCCTCCTGCTGGATCTTCTCCCGGGTGGGCGTGCGCATCGCCCGCTCCACCTCCTGCTCGGGCCGGATGGCCACGACGCGTACGGCGACCACGTCGAGCCCCGTGGCGGGGAGGCGCTCGTCGGCGCCGAGGCCGCCGGCGACCCGCTCGCGGACGGCGGCGACACCGTCCACCAGGGCCTCGGACAGCGGGGTCCGGGCGAGGACGTCGAGGGCGTGCTGCTGGGCGGACTCGGTGAGCAGCGTGGCGAGTTGCTCGAGCGGAGAGCCGCGCCACACCCCGGTGTCGGGGTCGATGGAGAAGTCGAGCCGCTCGGCCGCCCGCGCCGGGTCCGCGATCCGGTACGCGACGGTGGCCTGCACGGAGACGTTCTGGAAGTCGGCCGTCCTCGCGTTGAAGGACACCGACAACTCCTGGTCCGCCACCGGGATCTCGGAGAGCGCGGCGGACAGGGACCGGAACCAGAAGCTCAGCCCCGTACCGTCGTGCACCAGCCGCCCCGAGCGGTGGTGGCGGATGTGCGCGGTGGGCGCGGAGCGCAGATGGCGCCAGCCGAGGCGCCGCTTGATGTCGGCCATGTGGGAACCCCCCAGTTCGTGTCACAACGACGGTAAGGGGTGACACGTTTATCGTCAAGACGACGAGAAATGGCGGAGGGGGCCGGTTGCCTCGATCGAGGCGTCCACGCAGGTCAGCGGACTGCCCGCGCGACAGCGCGGGACCGGTCTTACGGTGAGGAAGATACGCAGGAGTCAACGGAGGCTTTCCCATGCGCAGCATCCACCGCGCGGCCACCGGCGCCGCGGTCACGCTGGTCTTCATGGCAGGCGGCACGGCCACCACGTCGGCCCTCACCAAGCCCACCGAGATCGACGAACTGACGGTGATCGACACCAAGTACGGCAAGGCCCTGGCGGACGGCGACGGCAACGCCCTCTACGTGTTCGCGAAGGACAAGCCGAACTCCAGCGCCTGCACGGACGAGAAGTGCGCCACCGCCTGGCCGGCGGCGCTCGCCGAGGGCGACGACGACCCCGACGACAAGACCGACGACGAGCTGGACCGCCCGCCGGAGGTCACGGCCGACTTCGGCACGATCGAGGCGAAGCAGCCCGGCACCTCCGGCAAGCTCCAGCTGACGGTCGACAAGCAGCCGCTGTACTTCTACGACAAGGACACCCACCCCCGCGACGTGAACGGCCACGGCGTGGCCACCGGCGGCAAGGACACCACCTGGTATCTGGTCGCCCCCGACGGCAAGCGGCTGCCGCTGCCGGACACGTCCGGCGGCGGCTACTGAGCCGTGACGTGCACCGCCCCGGCGCCGGTCGCGCTCACAGCCCCACGACCGACTTCGCCGCCCGCAGTTCGCAGACCAGCACCAGCTCGCGCCGCTCCCCCGGCTCCAGCCGCACCCGGTAGGTGACGATCCCGTCCGCGTCCGGCCCCTCGTCGGGGGGCGCGGGGCGGCACGCGTCCCGGTCCAGGGTGACCTCGACCGCGGACACCTCCGACACCGGCACCCGTTCCCGTACGACGATCTCCGCCGCGGCGGTCCCCGCGTCCGGCGCCTCCACCCGCGACACGAACAGCCGGACGGTGCGGATCACGACGGTCCGCTGGCCGATCCCGGCGACGCCCGTCGTATCGCGCCGCTCCTCCGCGTGGCGCACCACGCGGTAGGTGTCCTCGCTGCCGAACGACAGCCTGACCTCCTCGCCCATGCCCGCGAACCGCACCTCGCCGCGCCCGGTGAACCCGCTGCCGCGCACCAGGTCCACCGGCCCGGCGAGCAGCACATGGCCGGCGTCGTTGGTGAAGCGGGCCACCTGCGACACCAGCGGTGACAGCTCGGGAGAGCAGGTCAGTTCGGCCCGGCACGAGGTGCGGAAGGCCGAGAGGTGCAGCCGGTACGGCCGTCCGTCGGACGGCACGCGGGCGCGCGCGGGCGCGGCCAGCACCCGCACCTCGCCGCCGTCCGCGAGCCCGGGCAGCTCCGGCGTCCGTACGGCCGCCGCGTCGGGCGACTCGCCGCCGAGGGTGCTGATCTCCTCCTCGCGCAGTTCGACGTCGACCGTACGCCGCTCCTCGGCCGTGCGGTCGCGCAACGTCAGCACGTCCTCGGCCAGTTCCGGCGGGGCGGCGGCGAGCGCGGTGCGGGCGGTGGACAGGGACACGCTGACGTCGTCCCAGTCCTCGCCGGTGCACTGCCACACCACGGCCTCCGTCCGGAGCTCCAGCGACCGGCCGTCCGCGGCGAGCGTGGCACGGTACGCGGGGCGCCAGAGCGCGCAGGGCACCAGATGGCTGACGCCGATCCGGGCCGTACCCGCGTGCTCCGCCTCCACGACGACCTCGACGTACGCCGTCACCTGGGGCGGTTCCTGCTCGACGCGGCGCAGGGCGGTGTGCACCTGGTCCCGTTCCTCGCAGAGTTCGGCATGGCGGGCGGCGGCCTCCCGCACGAGGTCCCGGCACTGCTCCAGCTCGCCGTCGAGGCGCTCCGACTGCTCGGCCCAGCGCTGCGGGTCGGCGCTCCCCGCGGCGGCGGCGCCGACGATCTCGCGGTGCAGTTCGTCCCTGGCCTGCCGGACGACGGCCAGCCGCTCCTCGAGCCGCCGGCCGCGGCGGCCGGCCACGCGGACCTCGTGCTCCAGCTCCTTCTCGCGGACCCGCAGTTCGGAGGGGCGGCCTCGTCGGGGTGCGGCGTCGTCGGGGTGCGGCGGGGTGTACGTACGGACCAGCCGGGCATCGACCACGCCGACGCCGGGCGCGGTCGTGAACGCGCGCAGGGTGTGGTCGACGGCGAGCGGCGTCACGGGGCCGAGGCGCAGGCGCGAGACGCCGGAGGGCAGCTCGACACGGGCGTCGCGCTCGATCTGGGCGCGGTCCTCCATGCAGGTGACGGCGGTCGGGGGGAGGGGGGTGAGGTCGGGTACGGCGGTCCAGGGACCGGGTTCAGGGGGCGTCTGCTCCGGCATCTTCCGCTCAGTCCCTTCGGTTTCCGCCGTGGACGGCCTTGTCGGACGGGATGCGGATCGCGTAGCCACCGTTGAGGACGGCGGTACGGCCCGGCTCGACCTCGACCCGCCAGACCCGGGTGCCGCGGACGAGGCGCGGTTCGCCGTCGAGCGGTTCGTCCGGGGCCGTCCAGGCGGGCTCCGCGGCGTGGTCCTCGATCTTCACGTCCTTGTCGGTGCTGACCGGGACGCGCTCGCGCACCTCCACCAGCACCCGGTGCGCGAGCCGGTTGGCCAGCTCGACCTCGACCCGGTGGTCGAGCACGGTCGTTCCGCCGCGCAGGCCGGCGCTGGACTCCCGCATCCGGGTGCGCCGGGCCACCTGGACGCTCTCGGCCACGCCGGTGCCGATGCGCCGGCACTGGCCGGGGGCGAGGGTGGGCAGGGGGGTGGTGAGCACGTAGTCGCCGTTCACGGTGACGTCGGCGGGACCGGCGAGCAGGGCGTGGCCGGAGGTGTTGGTGAGCAGCACGGTGCCGTAGACGGACTCGTCGACGGAGGGCACGGTGACGAACTCCTGCCGGGCCTCGACCGGGATGACGCAGACGGGCACGGTGTGCCAGACGCCGTCGGCGGCCACGTCGACGGGGGCGGTGGTGTCGAAGCGGTAGTCGAAGGACCCGGCGGACTGCCGTACGTCGACGGCGTGCCGGGGCCGTCCGCGGGTGCCGACGGGGCCCGCGGACTGGTGGGCGGCGGACGGCGTGCGGGGGTGCAACCTGCCGCGCCCGCCGCCGGGTTCGCCGGGGCCGGCCAGTTCGAGACCGGCGTAGTCGAGGAGGTCGGCGGTGGGGACGGGGGGTGGCGGCGGTCGGTGAGGGAGCGCACCTCCCGTTTGACGCTCTCCAGCCCCACCAGCGTGTCGAGTTCGCCCAGCACGTCCTGCGAGGGGCGTGCGCTCGGCA
>NZ_JBFAXR010000213.1:0-8094 GCF_040680895.1 Streptomyces sp. NPDC051940
AACGACATGCGCAAGTACGTCAAGGACGGCACCGTCGACGGCTTTGAGCTGTGGGACCCGGCGAAGCTCGGCGAGCTGGCCGCCCGCACCGCGGTCGCGATGGTGTCGGGCCAGATCACCGGCAAGGAGGGTGAGACCTTCACGGCCGGCGCGATGGGCGAGTACACCATCGGCAAGGACGGCGTGATCAGCCTCGGCAAGCCGACCGTCTTCACCAAGGACAACATCGACCAGTTCGACTTCTGACGGCCGGCCCCCGGGGACGACCACTGTGGCCGGGCCGACCGCGCGAGCGGCCGGCCCGGGCCTACGATGAGGACCCCGGCGGGCGGGTACGCCCGCCGGGCCGTGTCGGGGAAGGGGAACGGGCGCGTGGCGCGCATGGTCGGAATCAAGGACGTGGCTCGGCATGCCGGGGTGTCCGTGGGCACCGTCTCCAATGTGATCAACCGGCCCGACACGGTGGCCGACGCCACCCGTGAGCGGGTCCAGGCGGTCATCGACCGGCTCGGCTATGTCCGCAGCGAGTCGGCCCGCCAGCTGCGCGCGGGCCGCAGCAGGATCATGGCCCTGCTCGTCCTCGACATGACGAACCCCTTCTTCGTCGACATGGCGGCCGGCGCCGAACGGGCCGCCCGCGACGCGGGCCTCGGCGTGATGCTGTGCAACAGCGCGCAGAGCCCGTCGGAGGAGGCCGAGTACCTCTCCCTCTTCGCCGAGCAGCGCGTGCGTGGCGTGCTCGTCACCCCGGCCGACACCACCGGCGCCACGCTGCGGGCGTTCGCCCGGCACGGCATCCCCTACGTCTTCGTCGACCGGATCGTCGCCAGCGCCGACGCCTGCTCGGTGTCCGTGGACGACGTGAAGGGCGGCGCGCTGGCCGTACGCCACCTGCTGCAGGGCGGGCACCGGGACATCGTCTACGTCAGCGGGCCGAGGAACCTGCCGCAGGTGCAGGACCGGCGGGCCGGTGCGCTGCAGGCCCTCGCCGAGGGCGGACTGCCGGCCGAGGCGCTGATGCACATCGAGGCGGAGCGGCTGGACGTCGCGGCGGGGCGGGACGCGGGGTCGCGGCTGCTCGGCATGTCCCCGCGTCCGACGGCCGTCTTCTGCGCGAACGACCTGCTGGCGCTCGGGGTGCTGCAGACCCTGTACGCGGCGGGGGTGTCCGTGCCGGGGGACATGGCGCTGGTGGGGTACGACGACATCGAGTTCGCGGCGGCGGCCGTGGTGCCGCTGACGTCCGTACGGCAGCCGGCGCGGCAGATGGGGCGGGCGGCGGCGGAGCTGCTGATCCATGAGACGGGCGACGAGGCGGAGGGGCACGAGCACCGGCAGATCGTGATGCAGCCGGAGCTGGTGGTGCGGGCGTCGAGCCTGCGGTGACGGGGGCTCGACGCCCGCTGCCTCACTCCTTACGGCCGCTGCTTCACGCCCTTACGGCGGTACTTCACCCCACGGCGACGGGCGCCCGCTCCGCGGCGAGCAGGCGCCGGATGTCCCGTACCGCGGTCCGTCCGGCGCGGTTCGCCCCGATCGTGCTGGCGGAGGGGCCGTAGCCGACGAGATGGACGCGGGGGTCCTTCACCGCGTGCGTCCCCTCGATGCGGATTCCGCCGCCGGGCTCGCGCAACCTCAGGGGCGCCAGGTGGTCGATCGCGGCGCGGAAGCCCGTGGCCCACAGGATGCTGTCCGCCTCGACGGTGCTGCCGTCGGCCCACACCGCTCCGGTCGGGGTGATCCGCTCGAACATCGGCAGCCGGTCGAAGACGCCCTTCGCGCGGGCCTCGCGGACGGCGTCCGTGACGGCGAGGCCGGTCGCCCCGACGACGCTCGTCGGGGGCAGCCCCTGCCGTACGCGCTCCTCGACGCGGGCGACGGCCTCGCGCCCCCAGTTCTCGTCGAACGGCTGGTCGTGCCAGACGGGCGGGCGCCGGGTGACCCAGTACGTGGCGGCGGCGACGGGCGCGATCTCCAGCAGGTGCTGCGTGCCGGAGGCGCCGCCGCCCACGACGATCACCCGCTCGCCGGAGAAGTCGTCCGGGCCGCGGAACCGCGCGGTGTGCAACTGGCGCCCGCGGAACGTCTCGGCGCCGGGGTAGCGGGGCCAGAAGGGCCGGTCCCAGGTGCCGGTGGCGTTCACGACGGTACGGGTCGTGAAGACCCCGGCGGAGGACTCCACGAGCAGCCGTCCGTCCGTCCCCTCGCGCACCGCGCTCACCTCGACGGGGCGCAGGACGGGGAGATCGAAGGCGCGCTCGTACGCGGCGAAGTACTCGCCGACCACGTCGGCGGCGGGCCGTCCGTCGTCCGCGGCGCCCAGCTCCATGCCGGGCAGGTCGTGCACCCGGTGGGCCTTGCCGTACGTCAGCGTGGGCCAGCGGAACTGCCAGGCGCCGCCGGGGCCGGGGGAGTGGTCCAGGACGACGAAGTCCAGGCCGGCCCTGCGCAGGAAGTACGCCGTGGAGAGCCCGGCCTGGCCGGAGCCGATGACGACGGTGTCGACCTCGCGGGGGACGGCCAAGTAGTTCATGTTTCATCTAACCGTGGAGGCGGTCCGGATCTTCCCCCGGCCGCCACCACCGCACGGTCCTGCCCGCCCCGCGTCCGGTCCCGGCCGTCCCCCCGCCGCCCGGTCCGGCGGGCCGGACGGCACACCCGACCGCGCCCGTACGACGATGGGGGCATGACGGACCGCTTCCAGACCCACGTCCTGCACCTGACCACCGGCTCCGGCGAGACGGTGACCGACCTGACCCGCGACGTCGAGGACTTCCTCCGCGGCGCCGCCGCCGGCCGCGACGGCCTCCTCAACATCTTCGTCCCGCACGCGACGGCCGGCATCGCGGTCATCGAGACGGGCGCCGGCAGCGACGACGACCTCCTCGCCGCCCTCCACGACCTCCTCCCGGCGGACGACCGCTGGCGCCACCGCCACGGCACCCCGGGCCACGGCCGCGACCACGTGCTCCCGGCGATCGTCCCCCCGCACGCCACGCTCCCGGTGATCGGAGGCAGCCTCTCCCTGGGCACCTGGCAGTCGGTGTGCCTGGTGGACACCAACCGGGACAACCCCCGGCGCCAGGTCCGTCTCAGCTTCCTGGGGTGAGCCGGGTGGGTGGGCCACCGGGCCGTAAACCCGATGGACGCCGGCGCGGGCCGCGGCTGAGAATCGGGCGCGATGACGACTGCCTCCGCACTTCTGCGTTCCGTCGCCCCCCTTCCGTATCCGCAGCGCATGCGCGAACTCGCCCTCTTCGCCTGGCGCGGCGCTGCGGACCCCGAGTTCACCGCCCTCCTCGCCGAACTCTCGGCCCAGGGCCGCTACGAGCGCCGCACCGCCCTGCACCTGGCCATGGCCGCCCGCGACCTCGGCTTCGTCGCCGCCGTCCTGCGCGGCCCCGACCTGGACCTGCGCCGCGCCGCGCTGCGGGCCGTACGCACGCTGCCCGTGCCGGACGACGACGTGGCCCGCGTACTCGACGACGCGGCGCCCCGCGAACTGCGCCGCGCCCTCTACGCCACCTTGCGGCACAGCCGCCGGGACGCCCTCGCCGACCGGCTGCTGCCCCGGGTGCGTGAACGCTGGGGCGAGGCGGAGGCGGCCGCCCTGCTGCCCGCGTGCCGCCCGCAGACGGTCGACCGGCTGCTGCCGGAGCTGGCGCACGCGGTGGTCGCCTGGCGGGCGCTGTCCGTACGGCATCCCCTGGCCGTACTGGACGACGCCCGGCGCGAGTTCACCGACGGGCGCGGCCACGGGTGGACGCGGCGGCGCGGCAGCGGTTTCGAGCACGTCGCGGCGGCCGCGCCCGGAGCGGTCTTCGCCCTGCTGGAGGAGCTGGGACCGGAGCCCGCGCCGCGCCTGCTCTTCGAGCAGGCCGCACGTCCGCTGTACCGGGCGGACCCCGGCCGCGCGTTCGGGCTTTGGCGGGCCTGTACGGCGCGCTACTGGCGCGGCGGCGGCCACCCGCCCCGGTCGGCGGTCCGCGCGCTCACCGACGCCGATCTCGCGTACTACGCGGGCCGCGTGCACGACGGCGCCGCCGCCCGGCTGCTCACGCAGCTGCCGCCCGGCCGCAGGACCGCCGTGTACGACGAGATGATGCGCGACACCCCCGTCGAGCGCGTCCTGCGCCGCCTCCCCTTCCTCGGCCTCATCGCCCCCGCCCGGGCCGCCGAGGAGGCGCGGCGGATGCTCGCATGGCACGCCGGGGCCTGGCACTCCTCGCGCAGCCGCCTCGACGACCCCGACCTCCCGCTCAGGCTCACCGCCCAGCTGCCGTACGCCGAGGCGGCACCCGTGCTGGCGGAGGCCGCCACGGGCGGCGACCCGCGCCGGCGTGGCCTGGCCCGCCGGCTGCTGCTGCGGTGCGCCGAACAGGCCGGCGACCGCGCCGTGCTGGCCGACGTCGTCGCCGGGCTGGCCGCGCGGACCGCCGCGGAACGGGATCCGCTGCGCCAGGAGGCGCTGGTGGCGCTCGGCACGCTGCGGGTGGGGTCGTACGACGCCTCGCTCGCCGGGTCGTTCGAGCGGTTCGCCACCGCGGTCGTCGACGCCCGCGACACCTCCCCGGCCACCTGGGCCGCGCTGCGCACCCTCGCGGACCGCGTGCTGCGGCACCACGACGGCCCGGCGCTGACCGCGTGGGCACTGGACACGTACGGGCGCCTGGTCGCGCGCTTCGGCGTGCAGGTGTTCCTGCGCGCGGGCGGTCAGGCGCCCGCGCGCGCACCGCGCCGACGCAGACAGCGCCGGCCGGACGGCCTGGGGTGGCACCGGCTGGACCTGGTGCTGCGCCCCGGGCAGGAGGCAGCCCTGCTGGACTCCCTGCGCCCCGCCCTCGACGCGGAGCGCGCACGCGGCACCCATCTGCTGCCCGTCGGCCTCGCGCAGTCCCTCGGCCGCCGGGCGTACGCCCTGCCCGGACTGCAGGAGTCGCTGGGCGTCGCGTGCGCCGAGGGGTCCGCGCCGCTGGTGGCCGAGGCGGTACGCCGGTGGCTCGCGGACCCGCGCAACCGCGAGGAGCGCGCGGTCGCGCTGCTGGACCGCGACGCGGAGGCGGTGTCATCGCCGATCGTGGAACGGGTCCTGCTCGCGCGCCGTACCGACCTCATCGCCACGGTCCTCGACGGCAACGCCGAATGGGCGCCGGCGGTGGGCGACTTCGCCGGCCGGTGGACGCCCGGCCAGGCGGAGCGTGTCCGCCTCCGGCTCGCCGAACGCGCGGCGGACGCCGGGGCGGGGGTGGACGTACGGATCGGCGCCGTGGCCTCGGTGGGACGCGGCGGCCCCGCGTTCGGCCGGGAGGGAGCCGACTGGCTCCACTCGATGACGGGCGGGACGGAGCACGTATTCGCCGAAGCCGCCGTCGAGGCTCTCTGTCGCCGCGGCGGCGCGCGTACGCTCGACGCCGTGCCCGCGCTCGCCGGAGGGCCGCTCGCGGCCGCCGTCGTGGCGTCCCTGGGCCGGGCGTGCGCCCAGGTCCCCGACGACCGGCTGCTCCCCGTACTGGAACGGCTGCTGACGGCGGACGGAGTGAAGCTGACCGTGCGCAAGGCGGCCGCCCGCCAACTGGCGCGTACCGGGCGGGCGGAGGCCACCGGGTTCCTGCTGGAGCGCCTCCGTTCGCCGGGGACGCACCGTGACCTGCGTGCGGCGCTGGCCCAGGCGCTCGCGGGCCGCGTCGAGGATCCCCGCGTGCTGCCCGTCCTCGCGGAGGCGGCGGACGGCGATTCCGACGAGACGTTCGCCCGTACGCTGTTCGCCCTCCAGCCCTACGCCTGTCCGCCCGGCCGCCGCGCCGGATACGCGGATCTGGTGCTGCGGCTGCTGCTGACGGCCGACGGGCCGGGCGTGCGCTTCCGGGGCGGGCGGGCCTTCCGGACCTGGGCGGTGCACTACGGGGGGGAGGTGACGGGTGTCGTCGAGTCGTTCTGCACCCGGTGGGAGTCGGACGGCGCGGCCGAGGCGGTGCTCGCGCTCGCCGGCTCGGGCGTCATCCGTGACCAGGTGCCGTACCTCGTCGACCGGCTCACGGCCGCCGAGGCCGCCGGTACCGGCGCCGTCGAGCTCACCCCCGTTCCCTCGAAGCGGCTGGACGGGCTCACGAGCGCCGTCGGCACCGCGGCGAAGACCGGTGAGGCGTGGGCCGCGGACCTCGCCGAGCGGGTCCGGGACCGGCTCGCCGCCTGCCCGGGGCAACTCCACCGCGCCACGCGGCTGCGCCTGCAGATGCTGGACCCCGAGGACGCCGAACGCTTCGCGGCCGCCCTCCTGGAGTGCGCCGAGTCGCTGCGGGACCACCCGGTGCTCGCCGCCCGCGCGGCGGAGTCCCTGCGCCGCGAGCACGGCCGTTACGGCGGCGGCACGACGGCCCCGCCCGAGTCCCTGGAGGCCGCCGCGGCCGCGCTGTTGCCCCGTACCGATCTGGCCGCCGCGGGCCACCTCGCGCTCGCCGTCGTACGCATGGGCGGTCCGGAAGCCGACTGGCCGCCGCAGTGGCTCGAGCGGCTGGACGCCCTGCGCCGCTGGCCCGACGAGGACGTGCGGTACGAGGCGGCGGAGTGACACGCCGGGCGTGACCCGCCGGCCGGGTGCCATCGGCCGGCGGCCTCGCCTATCGTCGACAGTCGACAGGCGCTCCCCGGCGGCCGGGGAGCGGGCCACTCGAGCGGAGGTTCACTGTGCGTTACCGTGAGCTGGGTCGGGGCGGGATCGAGGTGTCCGAGATCGGGTACGGGGCCTGGGGCATCGGCGAGTCGATGTGGGTGGGGGCCAGCGAGGACGAGTCCGTGCGGGCGCTGCACCGGGCCATCGACCTCGGCGTGAACTTCATCGACACCGCCCGCGGGTACGGGCGCAGCGAGCGGATCGTCGGCCAGGTGGTCCGCGAGCGCGCCGGCGACGAGGTGTACGTGGCGACCAAGGTGCCGCCGAAGAACCTCAAGTGGCCGGCGCCGGACGGGCTGGACCCGGCGGCGACGTTCCCCGGCGCGCACATCCGGCACAGCCTGGAGACGAGTCTGCGCGAGAGCGGCCTCGACCACTTCGACGTGCTGCAGTTCCATGTGTGGAGCGACGAGTGGATGGGCCGGGGCGACTGGCTGGAGACCGTCGTCGACCTCAAACAGCAGGGGAAGATCCGGCTGTTCGGCGTCTCGATCAACGACCACCAGCCCGACAACGCGCTCGCCCTCGTGCGCAGCGGCGTCGTCGACACCGTCCAGGTCATCTACAACATCTTCGACCAGTCCCCGGCCGACAGCCTCCTGCCCGCCTGCGCCGACCACGGCGTCGGCGTGATCGTCCGCGTCGCCCTGGACGAGGGCGGTCTCACCGGTCAGGTCACCGCGGACACCGCGTTCCCCGACGGCGACTTCCGCAACCACTACTTCCGCGGCGACCGCGCCGCGCAGGTCGGGGAGCGGGTCGCCGCGATCGTCGCGGACCTCGGCATCGAACCGGACGAGATCGCGGAACACGCCCTGCGCTACGTGCTCAGCGCGCCCCAGGTCTCCACGGTCATCCCCGGCATGCGCTCGGTCCGCAACGTCGAACGCAACACGTCCTACGGCGACGGCCACGCCCTCACGGAGGAGCAGCTGGCGGTACTCGCCAAGCACCGGTGGCAGCGCAACTTCTACGCCTGAGGGGCTCCTTCCGCGCCGGAGCGCTCCCGCTGAGCGCTCCGGCTACACCCGAGGTGCACCCGGATCCGCCGGGATCCGTTCGGCCGCGGGGGTGGGTCCGGCCTCCGGGGGGGGCGGACGAGGATGCCCGCCGCGCGGGCTCCTTCGATGTCCGCCTCCGGGTTGTCGCCGACCATCCGGACCCGGTCCGGCGTGCCCGCCCGGGCCTCGAGCGGCGCCGAGCGCCGGTTTCCCGCGCGGTGGGCGAGCGCTCCGCCGAAGTCCCGCCGGACGGCGCGGCCGGGCATGCCCGCGGGCATACGGCTAGGGCCTGTCTTTCGGATCTTGTCGCCTGTGACTGGGCGGTGTGGTGCCGGGTGGCTGATCGGCACAGGCCAGGCAAGGGCGCGTCGTCCGGTGCGTGCAGCTGCAAGGCGGAGGAGGGAGTCGACGCGGAGCGTCGGC
>NZ_JBFAXR010000214.1:0-8060 GCF_040680895.1 Streptomyces sp. NPDC051940
GCCGAAGCCCTTGAGCAGACGGCGCAGACCGTACGACTCCTCGGCCCGCTCGGCCGCGTCCTCGTCGATGTCCGGGGCCCCCAGACCCCCGTGGGAGCAGGGTGGTTCCGTCGGTCTGTCTACGCCTTGTCGGCCACCGCCGCGAGCAGTCGGGCCAGTTCGGCCGGCTTCGTGGCCATCGGCCAGTGGCCCGAGTCGATGTCGACGAGGTCGACGTTCTTGGCCCGCGCCAGCTCCGGCACATCGCCGCCGTCGATCCACTCCCGCGCCTGGGCGGGCGTGAACTCCGGGCACACGACGGTCACCGGCACGTCGTAGCGGCGCTCGTCCGCCAGCCGTACGGCGCCGCGGGCCACGCCCTCCGGCACGGGGATCGCGGCGGACGCGATCCGCTCGCGGGCCCCGTCGTCCAGATCGGCGGCGTCCGGCCCCTCGAACGGCCCCCAGCCCGGGAAGGGCATCACGCCGTCCTCGATCGCGAAGAAGTCGGCGTACGTGTGCCCGTCGCCGTGCGGGAAACCGCCGATGAGGACGACCCCGGCGACCTGCTCCGGGCGCCGGTCCGCGGCCATCCAGGCCAGCGCGCAGGCCGCCGAGTGGCCCACGACGAGGGGCCGGCCGGACGCCGCGTCCACCGCGTCGAGCACCGCCGCCATCTGGTCCTCCAGCGTCGCCGACGCGGATCCGTCGCCCTGGCCCGGCAGGGTCAGCGGTACGGGGCGGTGGCCGAGCGGCTCCAGGGCGGACGACACGT
Source organism: Streptomyces sp. NPDC051940 (assembly GCF_040680895.1). Taxonomy (NCBI): domain Bacteria; kingdom Bacillati; phylum Actinomycetota; class Actinomycetes; order Kitasatosporales; family Streptomycetaceae; genus Streptomyces; species Streptomyces sp. NPDC051940. The sequence continues at coordinate 755 of NZ_JBFAXR010000214.1, forward strand.
CGTCCCAGGCGGATCCGTCCAGCCACAGGCCGCCGATGAGCAGGATGTCCACGATCACGTTCTCCTTCGTACGCCGCATCCGGTCGTGGGCCACCGTAGAACGTATTCCGGACGATCCACTGCCGGATTGCCGCCGGGCCGCGTAACCTGCCGGGATGCCGGCCGACCTCAGCCCCACCGCGCGCGCCCTGCGCACCCTGGAGATCCTGCAGAACCGCCCCGGCACGACCGCCGCGGACCTCGCCGGCAGGCTCGGCGTCACCGAGCGGGCCGCGCGCCGCTACGTCGAGATCCTGCGGGAGGCCGGGATCCCCGTGGAGTCCGTCCGCGGCCCGCACGGCGGCTACCGGCTCGGGCGGGGCATGCGGCTGCCCCCGGTGCGCTTCACCCAGGACGAGGCGATCGGCCTGGTGATGGCGGTGCTCGACGGCCGCCCCGCCGCCGCGGACGACGGCGACCTCGTCGGCCACGCCCTCGCCAAGGTCGTGGGCGCGCTGCCGGAGAGCGTCGGCCGGCAGGCGGCGGCGCTGCGCGCGTACGCCGCCGCCGTACCGGACCGCTTCCCGGCCCGCCCCGATCCGGCGGTCGTCAGCGCCCTGGTCGCCGCCGTCGCGGCGGGGCGCCGGGTGCGCGTGGCGTACCGCAGCGAGGCCGGCAACGAGTGGGAGTCCGAGGCCGACCCGTGGGCGGTGGTCGTCCGCCACGCCCGCTGGTACCTGCTGTGCCACTCGCACCGCGCGGACGCGATCCGCACCTACCGCGTCGACCGGATCCGCGCCGTCGAACAGACCCCCCACGGCTTCGTCCCGCCCGAGGGCCTGGACGCCGTCGCCGTACTGGAGGAGCACCTGGGCACGGGGTGGGCGTACCCCACCCGCGTGGTCTTCGACGCGCCGGCGGCCGAGGTGGCGCCGTGGATACGCCCGCCCATGGGGCGGCTCGAGCCGGCGGGCGGGCAATGCGTGCTCACCGGCAGCACGCGCAACACGGCGATGTACGTCCAGGAGTGGCTGGCGGCCGTGCCGTTCGCGTTCCGCGTCGAGGGCGGGCCCGAGCTGCGGGACGCGACGGCCGCGCTCGCGGCGCGGCTGACCGCCTCCCTGGAGGACCCGCCCTGACGGCGGCGGCCCTCAGACGTCCTCGGCCAGCTCCAGCCAGAGCATCTCCAGCTCCTCCCGCTCGCCGGCCAGCTCGCGCAGCTTCGCGTCCAGCTCGGCGACCTTCGTGAAGTCGGTGGCGTGCTCGGCCATCTGCGCGTGGAGCTTCGCCTCCTGCTCGGAGACCTTGTCCAGCCGGCGCTCGAGCTTCGTCAGCTCCTTCTGCGCCGCGCGCAGCTCGCCGCCGGACTTCTGCTGCTTCGCCGGGGCGGCCGCCGCCGCTGCCGGGGCCGCCGGGCGGGCCTGCTCGCGCATCCGCTCGCGCCGCTCCAGGTACTCGTCGATGCCGCGCGGCAGCATCCGCAGCGTGGCGTCGCCGAGCAGCGCGAAGACGCGGTCCGTGGTGCGCTCGACGAAGAACCGGTCGTGGCTGATGACGACCATCGAGCCGGGCCAGCCGTCGAGGAGGTCCTCCAGCTGGGTCAGCGTCTCGATGTCGAGGTCGTTGGTCGGCTCGTCGAGGAAGAGCACGTTCGGCTCGTCCATCAGCAGCCGCAGGATCTGCAGCCGCCGCCGCTCACCGCCCGACAGGTCGCCGACCGGCGTCCACTGCTTCTCCTTGGTGAAGCCGAACTTCTCGCACAGCTGGCCCGCGGTCATCTCCCGGCCCTTGCCCAGGTCCACGCGCTCGCGCACCTGCTGCACGGCCTCCAGCACCCGCCAGTTGGGGTTCAGCTCGGCGACCTCCTGCGAGAGGTACGCCAGCCTGACCGTCCGGCCGACCTTGACCGCGCCGGCCGCGGGCTGGGCCTCGCCGCCGGTCCGGGCCGCCTCGGCCAGGGCGCGCAGCAGGGAGGTCTTGCCGGCGCCGTTCACGCCGACCAGGCCGATCCGGTCGCCGGGGCCGAGCTGCCAGGTCAGATGCTTCAGCAGGATCTTGTCGCCGGCCTGGACGGTCACGTCCTCGAGGTCGAAGACCGTCTTGCCGAGGCGGGAGCCGGCGAACTTCATCAGCTCTGCGGTGTCCCGGGGCGGCGGGACGTCCGCGATGAGCTCGTTGGCCGCCTCGACGCGGAAGCGCGGCTTGCTCGTACGGGCGGGGGCGCCGCGGCGCAGCCACGCCAGCTCCTTGCGCACCAGGTTCTGCCGCTTGGCCTCCTCCGTGGCCGCGATCCGCTCGCGCTCGGCGCGGGCGAAGACGTAGTCGGAGTAGCCGCCCTCGTACTCGTAGACCGTGCCGCGCTGCACGTCCCACATCCGGGTGCAGACCTGGTCCAGGAACCAGCGGTCGTGGGTGACGACCACCAGCGCGGAGCGGCGCGCCCGCAGGTGGCGGGCCAGCCAGGAGATGCCCTCGACGTCGAGGTGGTTCGTCGGCTCGTCCAGGACGATCAGGTCCTGTTCGGCGATGAGCAGCTGGGCGAGGGCGATCCGGCGGCGCTCGCCGCCGGACAGCGGGCCGATGACGGTGTCCAGGCCCTGCGGGAAGCCGGGCATGTCCAGGCCGCCGAAGAGCCCGGTGAGGATGTCGCGCACGCGCGCGTCGCCGGCCCACTCGTGGTCGGCCATGTCGCCGAGGACCTCGTGCCGGACGGTCGCCTGCGGGTCGAGGGAGTCGTGCTGGGTGAGCACGCCGCTCCGCAGCCCGCCCGCGTGGGTCACCCGCCCGGTGTCGGCGTCCTCCAGCCGCGCCAGCATGCGGATCAGCGTCGTCTTGCCGTCACCGTTGCGCCCGACGACCCCGATGCGGTCGCCCTCGTTCACGCCGAGGGATACGCCGTCGAGGAGGGCACGGGTGCCGTAGACCTTGCTGATGGACTCGACGTTGACCAGATTGGCGGCCATTTCACTCCTGCTCGGCGGATCGATCGACGTCCCAGGGTAGTCGGACGGCGGTGCTGAGTACGGTGCCGCCCGCGGGCTGAGTACCCGGGCCCATCCGGGGCGGGCCCCGCCGCGGCCAGCATGGGGGCATGGCAGACATCACCCCGCTCCCGCGGACCGCCCCCACGGGGGACCTCGACGCCCATGGGACATCCCCCGCTCCCGGCGCCGGGGGAAGGGTGCTCGCCGCCCTGCTGGTGGCCGCGCTCGTCGTGTTCGCCGCGGTGACGACCCTGCTCGCCCCCTGGTACGTCATGGCCAGCGACCCGTGTCCGCCGGACTTCCACCGGGGCATCTGCGATCCGGACACCCAGACCCTGGTCGCCACGCTGCCGCTCGTCGGTGGCCCGCTCGCCGCGGTCGGCGGCATCCTCACCACGTACGTCGCCGGCCGCGGGCGTCCCCGCCCGCTGGGGGCGCTGGCCGGCATCGCGGTGCTGGCGGCGATCTGGGTGGTCAACAGCAACCTGGCCCAGATCCCCGCCTGAGCCGCTCAGCCGATGACCGTCGCCCCCGGCGCCGGACCCGCCGCCACCCGGGCGGTACGGCACGTGCCGGACGTGCGCAGCGCCGCCGCCACCTGCCGGGCCGACGCCTCGTCCTTCGTCAGGAACGCCGTCGTCGGGCCCGAGCCCGACACCAGGCCCGCCAGGGCGCCCGCCGCGGTGCCCGTACGGAGGGTTTCGGCCAGCGACGGGCGCAGGGACAGGGCGGCGGGCTGGAGGTCGTTGGAGAGCGCGCCCGCCAGGGCCACCGCGTCGCCCGTGCGCAGCGCGTCCAGCAGCGACGGCGCGGGCTCGGGGTCGGGCACGGCGGCGCCGGCGGTGAGCCGGTCGAACTCGCCGTACACCGCGGGCGTCGACAGCCCGCCGTCCGCCGTGGCGAAGACCCAGTGGAAGCCGCCGCCCACCTCCAGCGGCGTCAGCAGCTCGCCCCGGCCCCGCCCCAGCGCCGCCCCGCCGATCAGGCTGAACGGCACGTCGCTGCCCAGCTCCGCGCAGATGGCGAGCAGCTCCTCGCGCGGGGCGCCGGTGCCCCACAGCGCGTCGCAGGCGAGCAGCGCGCCCGCCCCGTCCGCGCTGCCGCCCGCCATCCCGCCGGCGACGGGGATGTCCTTGGCGATGTGCAGATGGACGCCGGGGGAGCGGCCGTAGCGGGCCGCGAGCGCCGCCGCCGCGCGGGCGGCGAGGTTGGTGCCGTCGGTGGGGACCAGCGCCGCGTCCGCGCCGGACACCGTGATCCGCAGGGAGTCCGCCTCGGTGGCGGTGACCTCGTCGTACAGGCCGACCGCGAGGAAGACGTTCGCCAGGTCGTGGAAGCCGTCGGCCCGCGCCGCCCCCACCGCGAGCTGCACGTTGACCTTGGCGGGGACCCGGACGGTCACTGACTGGGGCACGGGCGGGGACTCCTCGTCGTACGACAGCTGGCGGGGCCATTGTCGCGCACGCCCGCGAGGCGTCCGCGCGGGTGTCCCGGACCGGTGTTCGTAGCCCGCTTTCATGAGACACCGTCGTACATCTGCCGTATCGGAGATTAATGGCGAGTAATCCGGCTTGACCGGTTCCGCTCGGCCCACGAAGCTGGCCGGGCCCCCCACGGCGCACTGGTCACTCAACGAGGGGGGATTCCCATGTCCGTACGCAGGACGACCGCTGTCCTGGCCGTCACGGCGGCCGCGCTCTTCACTGCTCCCGCCGCCCACGCCGACGCACCCGGCGACAACGGCACCGTCAAGATCCACGACTCGGTCACCGGCGACGAGGACCGCCGCAACGAGCCGCACGTGTGCACCTTCTACCTCGACGCCTTCTTCTTCGACGCCGCGCAGCAGGCCCAGTGGCGCATCGTCGGCTGGGCGCCGACGGGCGACAAGGAGAGCGTGGTCGCCAGCGGCGAGATCACCCTCGACGCGGCGGGCCACGGCCGCACCGACGACATGGGCCTGGCGGACGGCCACTACAAGCTCTACTGGAACTTCACCGGGGAGAAGGGCTTCGCGAAGCAGAAGGTCTTCTGGGTCGGGTGCGAGACCCCGTCGGAGTCCCCGACCCCGACGCCCACGGACAGCTGGTACAGCCCGTACGCCAACAGCGTCGGCGCCGGCGGCGCCGATGTGACGACGGCGGGCGCCGCGGCCGGCGGCACGCTGCTGGCGGCGGCGGGCGGCGTCTGGCTGATGCGGCGGCGCGGCGCGAACGCGGCGGCCTCGCGGCACTGAGGTGTGAGGGTCCCGGCTCAGCCCGGGACGTTGTCGAACGGCGCGGTGAGCCGGCGGAGCAGTGCCGCCAGCTCACCGCGCTGCTGCGTGCTCAGCTCCGCCAGGATCGCCCGCTCCTGGTCCAGCAGGGCGGCGAGGGCGCGGTCCGCCCGGTCCCGCCCCTCCGGCGTCAGCCGGACGAGCACGCCGCGCCGGTCGCTGGGGTCGGGCAGCCGCTCGACGAGGCCCTTCTTGGCGAGCCGGTCGATGCGGTTGGTCATCGTGCCGGACGTGACGAGGGTCTGGGTGAGCAGCTGGCCGGGGGAGAGCTGGTACGGCCCGCCCGCGCGGCGCAGCGAGGTCAGTACGTCGAACTCCCAGGGCTCCAGCTCGTGTTCGGAGAAGGCGAGGCGGCGCGCGCGGTCCAGGTGCCGGGCCAGCCGGCTGACTCGGCTGAGCACCTCGAGCGGCTCCACGTCGAGGTCAGGGCGCTCCCGGCGCCACGCTGAGACCAGACGGTCGACCTCGTCCTCCATGGGGATCAGTGTAGTAGATCTGTCGACGTGAAGTCTCTTGACGTGAAGTCTCTTGACATCGAGAGATCTCGCGCGGCAGGCTGGAAGCCATGACGACCTCACCGAGCTGGGACGTACGCCAGTACCTCCGCCACGCCGACCACCGGGCCCGGCCCTTCCACGACCTGCTGGCCCGGGTCGGCGACCTGCCGTCGAAGCCGGCCCGCATCGTCGACCTGGGCTGCGGCGCGGGCAACGTCACCGCGGCGCTCGCCGAGCGGTGGCCGGACGCGCGGATCACGGGGCTGGACAGCTCCCCGGACATGCTCCGGGCCGCGGAGTCCTACGCCGGGCCGACGGAGGGCGGCGGGTCGCTCGACTTCGCGTACGCCGACGCCGCCACCTGGACCCCGGACAGCCAGATCGACCTGCTGGTCTCCAACGCCCTGCTGCAGTGGGTGCCCGGGCACTCCGCGCGCTTCGCGGACTGGGTGGCCGCGCTGCCGCCCGGCGGGGTCTTCGCCTTCCAGGTCCCCGGCAACTTCGACTCGCCGTCCCACCGGCTGATGCGGCAGGTGTGCGCGTCCGCGCGCTGGGCCCCGCGGCTGGCCGGGCTGCTGCGCTCGGACCCCGTCCTGTCGCCCGGCGGCTATCTGCAGCAGCTGGCCGGGCTCGGCTGCGCGGTGGACGCGTGGGAGACGACGTACGCGCATCTGCTCCAGGGGCCGGACCCGGTCCTGGACTGGGTGAAGGGGACGGGGCTGCGGCCGGTCCTCGACGAGCTGGGGACGGCCGAGGCGGCGGAGTTCACCGCGGAGTACGGTGCGCTGCTGCGGGACGCGTACCCCGCGGGCCCGCACGGCACGGTCTTCCCCTTCCGCCGGATCTTCGTCGTCGCACGCAAGGAGTCCTGATGATCGTCGCCCTCGACCATGTCCAGCTCGCCGCCCCCGCCGGCTCGGAGGACGTCCTGCGCGCGTTCTACGCGGGCGTCCTCGGCATGACGGAGCTGCCGAAGCCCCCGGTCCTCGCCGCACGCGGCGGCTGCTGGTTCGCCTCCGGCGGCGCGGTCCTGCACCTCGGCGTCGAGGCGGACTTCCGCCCCGCGAAGAAGGCCCACCCGGGCCTGGTGGTCTCGGACGTCGACACCCTGGCCGAACGCCTCGGGGCGGCGGGCCACCCCGTCCTCTGGGACGACAACCTCCCGGGCGTCCGCCGCTTCCACAGCGAGGACCCGGTGGGCAACCGTCTGGAGTTCCAGGCCCAGGCGTGACACCTCGCCCCGCCCCCGGACCTGCCACACCCGCGGCACGGGGCATTCCCGCGCCTTCGGCGCGGGCGGCGTCGGTGCCTGGCGGCGCGGTTCGGGACGTGGTGGGCGGGGGCTGGGCCCGCGCAGGGAGGTGCCGAGGTCAGGTAAGGGGACCGGCGACGGGTGGTGTGTGGGTGGGGGCATTCCCGCGCCGAGGGCGCGGGCGGCGCCGGTGCGCGGCGGCACGGTTCGCGACGCGGTGGGCGGGGGCCGGGCCCGCGCCGGGAGGTGCCGAGGTCAGGTAAGGACCGCAACCGCCCGCCCCAAGACAAACCCGCCGGTGGGCGCTGGGGGGCTTACC
>NZ_JBFAXR010000215.1:0-7994 GCF_040680895.1 Streptomyces sp. NPDC051940
CTGGCGCGGGGGGGTCGGGGCCGCCGCGGTTCCGCCGCACCGGGGCCCCCCCCGGACCCCGTCCGGAGAATCGAAGAGGGGGCACACACATGCAGCGCAGAACCGTCTACCTGTCCCGTCGCGGGGCCTTACGGGCCGGCGCGGGTGCCGCGCTCGGGCTCGGGGCCCTCGGGCTGACCGGCACCGGCCGGGCGGCCGCGTGGAGCGGCGCCGACACGTCGTACGTCATCGACTGCGCGGGCTGGGGCGCCCGGCCGCCCAAGTCCGCCACACAGATATCGCCGCTCGCCACGCAGAAGATCGTCGTGCACCACATGGCGTTCCCCAACACCACCGACTACTCCCGCGACGCCGCGATCGCCCTGGCCCGCAAGTGCCAGGACCTGCACATGGACACCAACGGCTGGATCGACACCGGCCAGCACTTCACCGTCAGCCGCGGCGGTTACGTCCTGGAGGGCCGCCACGGCAGCCTCGGCGCCCTCACCTCGGGGACGTACCAGATCACCGGCGCCCACTGCGTCGGCGAGAACCAGCGCGGGATCGGCATCGAGAACGAGGGCACGTACGTCGACGAGACGCCGCCCCAGGCGCTGTGGGCGTCGCTGGTGATGCTGTGCACGACGATCGGCGCCCAGTACGGCCTGGGCGGCCACCAGATCTTCGGGCACTGGGACTTCAACAACACCCAGTGCCCCGGCGCCGCGTTCTACCGCCAGTTCCCGGCGCTGCGGCTGGAGGTGGCGCGCGGCCTCGGCCAGTCCTTCGCCTCGATCCCGGCCCGCACCTGGCCCGACACCTACTCCTCCAGCGCCGGGCACACCGTCGTCGCGCTGCAGTACCTGCTGCGCGCCGCCGGGTACGACTCCGTCCCGCTGGGCGGTTCGCTGGGCGACCGCGCCACCCAGCGGGCGCTGAAGGCGTTCCAGACGTCCATCGGCGTCCAGCCCCCGAAGGACAGCACCGTCACCCCGGCCACCTGGGAGGCGCTGTGCGGTCCGACGGGCCCGGGCAGCACCGGTGAGGCCGTGCTGGCCGCGCAGACGGTCCTGTCGCGGAAGCTGTACGCCGTGGGCCTGACCGGCAACTACGACGCGGCCACGGTCGCCGCCGTCGCCGCCATGCAGGAGCTGCACGGCCTGCCGGCGACCGGCGTACTGGACACCGCCTCGTGGTGCGCGACGATCGGCGGCGTCGTGGCGGAGGAGTTCACTGGGCTGTGAGCCCGGCCCGGGGCGGCTCCAGGGCCTTGCCCGGGGCGGCCCCGGGGGACGGGTGGCGCGAGCGCGGTCACGTGTCGCTGAAGACCACGCTCCGCCGCTCCACCCCCGGCGCCGCGAAGTCCAGCACCTCGCCGGCCAGCCGCTCCACGGCCGTCCTCTCCCGCGCCTTCAGCGCCCGGAAGGGCTCCACCTCCACCACGGCGGACCGCCGTTTGAGCACCGGCTTCCACAGTCCGGCGACGAAGCCGTCGAGCATCACGCCGCCGCGCACCAGGCCGTTCTGCGTGAAGACCCGCTTCACATGGTCCTTGTCGATGATCCGGGTCCGGTCGGCGTGCGAGAGCAGGGCGTTGTCGAAGGGGCCGAGCAGGAAGGGGGCGATCTTCGTGTCCGGGTCGGGGAGTTCCGTACCGGCGAGGTCGAACAGCTCGCGGCCGTGCTCGTCGCGGTACGACACCAGCCGGGGCCGCAGCCGCTCGAAGGCCGCGGCCAGCCCGGACAGCGAGGACCACTTCTGCGCGTCGGCGACCGACGCGGGCCCGAACGCGGCGAGGTAGCGCAGCACGAGGTCGTCCGGCGCCGGATCCGTGGCGGACTCGCCGTCCAGCCACTGGTCGGCCAGCGCGTAGACGAGCCCGCCGCCCTCGCCCCACACCCCGCGCGGCGGCACCTGGACCAGCGGCAGCAGGCACCGGGCGAGATACGTCAGGGCACCGGGCTCGCGGTCGGGCCACCGCCCGGCGAGGCGCGCGCCGAGTTCGTCGGCGGGCAGCGGGCCCTCGGCCAGCACCTTGCGGGCGGCGGTCGCCACCGCGTCGGGGTCGAGGCCGACGCACTTCTGCCCGTACGTACTGTTGAAGAGCACCGAGTCGAGGAACGGCTGGACCACCGCCCGCATCCGCAGCGCGTCCCGCGCGCTCACCATGTGGATGGTGCCGCGCATGAGCACCACGCGGACGGCGGCGCGGGACGTCAGCGCCTCGGACAGGGTGTCGGTGGTGAAGCCCTCGAGGCGGCTGTACAGCTGGTAGTACGGCGCGTCGCCGGCCTGGGCCTGCAGCCCGGCCAGATGCTCCATCGCCTCGACGGGTGTGGCGTCCCGCCGCCCGGTCAGCCACTGCCGCTCCAGCAGCGCCCGGTTCAGCGCCCGTGTGCTCAGTACGCCCATCGCTCCGCCCTTCGCCATCGGGCCATCATCCCCTCCGTCACTGCCCCTTCTTCGCCGCGTACGCCCGCGCCGCCCGCACGCGGTTGCCGCACCGTGTCGTACACCAGCGCCGGGCTCCGTGCGAACGCAGGAACCAGCGCGCGCAGCCCGGCGCGCCGCACTCCGCGAGCTGATCGCCCTCGGGGCCGGCGAGCAGCTCCACGGAGTCCTCCGCGAGGGCGGAGAGCGCGGCGGCGACGGGGTTGCCGGTGTCGGGGTCGGTGTCGCGGCGCGGACCGTCGGCGGCGGTCCACACCAGCCGCGGTGTCGCGGGCGCCGCGGCCAGCGCGGAGTTGAGGACCTCCAGCGGCCCGGCGGCGGGCGCGGTGTGCGCCTCGCGCGACGCGAACAGTCCGCGCAGCGCCTCGCGCAGGGTGAGCAGCCTGCCCAGATGCCGCCCGGCCAGCGGGGCGGGGTCCGGCAGCAACGCCCGGCGCACCAGCCACAGATGGGCGGCCTCCGCGTCCTCCAGCAGGTCGACCGTGCCGTGGCTGACCGTGAAACGGGTGTTGACCAGCCCCAGCGAGGCGAAACGGTCCTCGCCGGGCACGACGGGGTGATGGAGGTAGTACGGGCTCTCTTCGTCCACGGTCTCATGGTAATGGTTGCGATTCTCCGTGAGGAGGCCTACCGTCCCTCACGGAGAATCAACCGGAAAAGCGTGAGGGGGCCGTGATGGCCGTGGACCATACGGGGGCCGTGACGGCCTTCGACGCCGAGCGGGTGCGCAAGGACTTCCCGATCCTGCGGCGGACGGTGGACAGCGGGGCCGAGCTCGTCTATCTGGACTCGGGCGCCACCGCCCACAAACCGCTCCAGGTGCTGGACGCGGAGCGGGACTTCTACCTCCGCCGCAACGCCGCCGTGCACCGCGGCGCGCACCAGCTCGCGAACGAGGCGACGGAGGCGTACGAGACGGCACGCGCCACGGTGGCCGGCTTCGTGGGCGCCCCCGCGGACGAGGTCGTCTTCACCAAGAACGCCACCGAGGCGGTCAACCTCGTCGCCTACAGCCTGGGCAACGCCCGGGTGATCGGCCCCGGCGACCGCATCGTCGTCACGGAGATGGAGCACCACGCCAATCTCGTCCCCTGGCAGCAGCTCGCGCAGCGCACGGGGGCGCGGCTGGAGTGGTTCGGGCTGACGGACGACGGGCGGCTGGACCTGGAGGGCCTCGACCAGCTCGTCGACGAACGCACCAAGGTCGTGGCCCTCACCCACCAGTCCAACGTGCTGGGCACCCTCAACCCCGTACGCCTGATCGCGGACCGCGCCCATGCCGCCGGGGCGCTCGTCGTGGTGGACGGCGCGCAGTCGGTGCCGCACCGGCCGGTGGACGTCACCGAACTGGGCGCGGACTTCCTGGCCTTCTCGGGCCACAAGATGCTCGGGCCGAGCGGGGTCGGCGTGCTCTGGGGGAGGCGGGCGCTGCTGGCGGAGCTGCCGCCGTTCCTCACCGGCGGTTCGATGATCGAGGTCGTGGAGATGGACCGCTCGACGTTCCTGCCCCCGCCGCAGCGCTTCGAGGCCGGAGTCCCGGTGGCCGCGCAGGCGGTGGGACTCGCGGCGGCCGTGGAGTACCTGCGGCGGCTCGGGATGGCCGAGGTCGCGGCGTACGAGGAGGAGCTGACGGCCCGCGCGCTGCGGCTGCTGGCGGAGATCCCCGGCGTGCGCGTGCTCGGCCCGCCGGACGCGGAGGGCCGGGGCTCGGCGGTCTCCTTCACCGTCGACGGCATCCACCCGCACGACGTCGGCCAGGTGCTCGACGACCGCGGCATCGCGGTGCGCACCGGCCACCACTGCGCCCGCCCGCTGGCCCGCCGCTACGGGCTGGCCGCGACGACCCGGGCGACGTTCTACGTCTACAACACCCCGGCCGAGGTGGACGCCCTGGCCGACGGCGTGCGGGCGGCGCAGGCGTACTTCGGCTAGCGGCCGCCCGCCGTACCGCCGAGGACCGCGTCCACGGTCCGGGCCGCGAAGTCCGGGGGCGGCTCCTCCTGGCGCAGCAGTACGCGGACCCACAGGGCGCCGGCGACGAGGTCGAGGAGCAGCTTCGGGTCCACGGGCGGGAGGTCGCCGCGCACCCGGGCGCGGTCGAAGAGCGGCTGCTCGCGGGCGAGGCGGTCGGCGAAGAACTCGCCGGCCAGCCCCGCCAGTTCCGGGGGCCCCGCGGCGAGCGCGCGGACGACCGGGGCGGCGTGCGGGCCGGTGAGCAGGGCGAGCACCTGCTCGGCGAGGGCGACGAGGTCGCCGCGGAGGCTGCCCGTGTCGGGGATGTCGACGTCGAGCACCCGGGCGTGCAGGATCGCGGCGCGCAGCAGGGCGGGCTTGGACGGCCACCAGCGGTACAGGGTGGTCTTGTTCACGCCGGCGGCGCGGGCGACGCCCTCGACGGTGAGGGCGTCGTAGCCGTGCTCGGCGAGCAGGGCGAGGGCGGCGTCGAAGATCGCGGCCGCGGCGCGGGGGCCTCTGGTCTCGGGCATGGGGTGATTGTACGGTGGGAATGCAACGCAACGTTGCGTTGCGTTTTGAGGGGCGGGCCTCCGCGTGCCCACCCGTGCCGCCGCAGGAGGAGCCCATGTCCGAGAACCGCGTTCCCGCCGCCGTCAGCTGGGGTCTGCTCGCCGCCTGGATCCTCAACGACGCCGAGGAGCTGGCCACGATGGCCCGGTTCGGCGGGTTGCCGCAGCGCCGGGTGAACACGGCGATCGGGCTGATGGGCGTGCTCGTCGCCGCCGCGGCGGCGGACGGCGCCCGGACGGGCGGGCGCAGCGCGTTCTTCCGGACGTCCGTGGCCGGCTTCGGCCTGCACGGCTTCACGCATCTCGCGTCGGCGGCCGTGCTGCGCCGCTACACCCCGGGGTTGGCCACCGCGCCGACCGTCGTGATCCCGTACGCCTGGTGGGCCGCGCGCCGGCTGCGCGCCGCCGGAATGCCTCTCACTCGGGCGCACGCGGCGCGTGGCGTGGGGCTGCTGCTCGCCTCGCTGGGCGCGGTGCACGCGGTCGCGGCGCGGGTGGGGCCGTCGCGGGCATGGACAGAGCCCGGCCGGTGACCGGCCGGGCTCTGTCCGTGAGCTTCGCGCCAGGGGCTCAGCCCTGCTTCGTCTCCCAGAAGATCTTGTCGATCTGGGCGATGTAGTCGAGAGCCTTCTGACCGGTCGCCGGGTCGGTCGACGCCTTGGCGGCGCTGAGCGCCTTCAGGGTGTCGTTGACCAGCGTGCTGAGCTCCGGGTACTTCTCGAAGTGCGGCGGCTTGAAGTAGTCGCTCCAGAGCACCGACACGTGGTGCTTGGCGAGCTCCGCACGCTGCTCCTTGATGACCGTGGCGCGCATCTGGAAGTGCGGGTCGTCGTTGGCCTGCATCTTCTCCTGGACGGCCTTGACCGACTCGGCCTCGATGCGGGCCTGCGCCGGGTCGTAGACGCCGCAGGGCAGGTCGCAGTGGGCGCTGGCCTTCACCTTGGGGCCGAACAGCCGAGAGAACATGTGCGTCCTTCCTCGTGATCCTTCTTAAGACGGGACACTACTCCGTGGGCTGACGGATTTGGCGAGTGCCCCTGGGGGCTTAGGTCAAAAGTCCAGTGCCACGCTAGTACTGGGTGGAGGATTGACCGGGGAGGTCGAGGAGCATGCCGCAGCGGATGGACGAGCGTGAACGCGGACTGGAGCGGCGCGGACTGCGCCGGCTCGCGCTGGTCGAGGTGTCCGGCCCGTCCATGACGCCGACCGTCAACACGGGCGACACGCTGATCGTCCGTTACGGAGCGCGCGTCCGGCCGGGTGACGTCGTACTGCTGCGCCACCCGCTGCAGCAGGATCTGCTCATCGTGAAACGCGTGGTGGAGCGGCGCGACGGCGGCTGGTGGGTGGTCAGCGACAACGCGCTCGCCGCCTTCGCCAACGACAGCCGGGACTTCGGCGCCGTACCCGACGAACTGGTGCTGGCCCGCGGGCTGCTGCGGCTGCGGCCGCCGGCGGACGTCGCCGCTCAGCGCACGGTGCGCTCGGCGGTGTCCTGGGCTGCGGTGGCGGTACGGCCGCTCTCCAGGCGTTTGCGGGCCCGGTAGGCCGCCACGTTCGCGCGGGTCGCGCAGCGGTCGGAGCAGTAGCGGCGGGAGCGGTTCGTCGAGGTGTCGAGGTAGGCGTTCTGGCAGGGGGACGCCTCGCAGATGCCCAGGCGGTCCACGCCGTGGTCGGTGAGGTGCACGGCCAGCCCCATACAGGCGCTGGCGGCGTAGCCGGCGCCGGCGTTGGCCGGGGTCTCCGCGATGTGCAGATGCCACTGCGGGCGGCCGTCGTCGCCCCGGTGGTCGTGCCCGGAGATCTGCGGGCTCACGGGGAACTCCATCAGCAGCGCGTTGAGCAGGTCCACCGCGCGGAACTCGTCGCCCTCGCTCGCCGCCTCGAAGACGGCGCGCAGCCGGGCGCGTACGGCGCGCAGCCGGGTCACGTCGGCGTCGGTGGCGCGGCGGGCGGCGGACTGGTTGGCGCCGAAGAGCTCGCGGACGGTGTCCAGGGTCGTGAGGGTGTCGTTGCCCCGCGCGGGCTCCTCGGTGTTGACCAGGCGCACAGCGAGATCTGAGTAATAGGCCAGTTCCACTTGCAGTCCTTACGCAGGGCGGTCTAGGGTCGGCATCGGGGTCGTAATAGTCGATCCCCGATCAAGGGTATTACGGGCTGGAGGGGACGCAATGGCTGGGACAGGCACGCCGGAGACGTGGGACGCGTGGCAGCTGAGCTGGGACCGGCAGCAGGAGTGGTACATGCCGGACCGCGAGGAGCGGTTCGGGGTCATGCTCGACATGCTCGAAGCCGTCGTGGGGCGTACGCCGCGGGTGCTCGACCTCGCGTGCGGGACGGGATCCATCACGCGGCGGGTGCTCGCGCGCTTCCCGTCGGCGTCGACGACGGGCGTCGATCTGGATCCGGCGCTGCTGACGATCGCCCGGGGGACCTTCGAGGGGGACGCGCGGGCCTCCTTCGTCACGGCGGATCTGCGGGATCCCGCCTGGCGGGAGAAGCTGCCGCACGAGTCGTACGACGCGGTGCTCACCGCCACGGCGCTGCACTGGCTGCGGACGTCGGAGCTCGCGGCGCTGTACGAGCAGGTCGCTTCGGTGGTGCGGCCGGGCGGGGTGTTCATGAACGCCGACCACATGCTGGATCTGCGTACGCCGCGGATCAACGCTCTGGAGCGGGACTTCCGTAAGGCGCGGCAGGCCGCGGACCAGGCGTCGGGGGCGCTGGACTGGGCGCAGTGGTGGGCGTCCGTCGCGTCGTCCCCCGTGCTGGGGGGTGCGGCCCGGGAGCGCTTCACGATCTTCGGTGACCCGAACAATCCTTCGGGGGATCACTTCTCGGACCAGTTCCAGCCGGCCGCGTGGCATGCGGAGACCCTTCGGGCGGTGGGGTTCGCCGAGGCGCGGGCGGTTTGGGCGTCGCCTACGGATGCGCTCGTGCTCGCGCTGCGCTGAGCTCTTTGTCGGCACGCGGTGCTCACCTTCCGCTGCGGGGGCTTCGCCCCCGGGCCCCCTTTGCGGGCTGCGCCCGCGTCGCGCC
>NZ_JBFAXR010000216.1:0-7754 GCF_040680895.1 Streptomyces sp. NPDC051940
GGGACAGCGACGCCCTCGCGTACGCCGTCTGGACCCTCGGCACGGAGGTGCCGGTCCCGCCCGGGCCCTCCTTCGAGAACACCGCGGACGTCACCGTCGGCCAGCGCCCGGGCGTGCGCGGCGGCCAGGGGGGCGCGCGGGCCCTGGACGAGCGGCGCGAGTTCGGCCAGCCGGTCCGCGGCGGCGCGGTCGCCGAAGCAGACGGCGGTCTGCAGGGCGAGCACCTCGTACGCGGGCGCGTCCTGGGTACGGGCGAGCTCGGCGGCCTCGCGCGCCGCGCCGGCGGCCTCGCTGGTGGAGCCCTCGGCGGCGGCCACCCAGGCCCGTGCCAGCACGACGTCGGGGGCGAGGACGCGGTAGGCCGGGTGCTCATCGGCCAGCAGCTCGGTGAGCATCCGCCGGGCACCCGGTGCGTCGCCGGACAGGGCGAGGGCCTGGGTGAGGTGGAGCCTGCAGCGGTGGCGGAACTCGTGCGCGGCCAGGGACTCCAGCCCCGCCCGGGCCTCGCGCAGCCGGTCGACGGCGGTACGTACCCGGCCGGAGGCCAGCGCGGCCTGCCCGAGCAGCACCCGCCCCATCAGCCGGGCGGGCCCGGGGACTTCGGCGCTCGCGTCCCACCGCTCGCCGGCGATCTCCTCGGCGGCGCGGACGTCGCCGGCCAGCCGCAGCGCCAGGATGTGCAGGTCGGCCAGGCCGAAGCTCATCACGCCCGCGTCGAAGGACCGGGCGGCGGCGCGGTAACCGAGCGGCGCGACGCGCCGGACGTCGTCGAGCCTGCCCAGCACCGCCCCGGCGGCGGCGACCCCGCACGCCGCCATGACCACCGCCTGGTCGGGTGCCTGCGGGGCGGCGCACACGCGCAGTCCCGTCTCGAGCGCCGCCCGGGGCCGGGCCTGCGAGGCGTCGAGGGCGGAGCGGACCGCCTCCAGCGCGGCCCGCGCCGCGTCGTCCTTCGCCTCGGGCAGCGCGGCGGCGAGCACGGCCTCGGACCGCTGCGGACTGCGCAGCGTCCACAGCAGGTTCGCGGCGCGGGGCACGGCGACGCGGACCGCCCGCAGCGGGTCGGTCGCCCCGGCGGCGAGCCGGGTGAGGATCCGGTCGGCCTCCTCCCCCCGGGTCAGCCACGACAGGGCGTGCGCGTGCACCAGTTCGGCCTCGAACCCGCCGCCGGCCGCCACCGCCGCGCCGGCCAGGCGCTCGCCGAGCGGCAGGTCGAGGAGCCGCACCGCGTGGTGGGCGGCGGCCACGAACAGCTCCGGATCGGGCGGGAGGTCGGCGTCCAGGGCCAGGACGGCGCGGCGCAGCGTGTCGTCCGAGCGGCGCGCCCCGGTGCCGGCCAGGGCGGCGGCGATCCGGCCGCGCAGCCGGCGGGCGCGCAGGGTGCCGAGCTGCGAGCGGCGCAGCTCCCCGTACAACGGGTGTGCGAGGCGGGCCTGCAGCCGGCGGCCCTCGGTGTCGACGCGCACCAGCCCGCGGGCCTCGGCCTCCTCGACGGCCGCCGGCTCGGTGAGGGCGGCGAGCAGGCCGGAGCCCAGCGGCTCGCCGAGGGCCAGCAGATCGACGGTCTCGCCCACGGCGTCCGGCAGTTCGCCCATCCGGTCGCGGACGATGCCGGCCAGGGCGGCCGTCATCGCGGGCTGCTCCGGCCACTGCCACACACCCGCGGCCCGCCGCAGCCGCCCCGCCTCGCGCTCACCCTCCACCAGGTGCCGCAGGAACAGGGCGTTGCCGCCGGTCAGCGTCCACAGCCGGGCGGCGTCCGCGGCGTCGAGGGGGCCGTCGAGGACGCCCTGGACCAGCGCGGTGGTCTGCTCACGGGTGAGCGGACCGATCTCCAGCCGGGTGACGTGCTCGTCCTTCCACAGCGCGGCGATCGCGTCCGGCCCGGGCCGGTCGGAGCGTACGGTCAGCACGACGGCCGCCGTTCGCCGTACCGCGAGGGAGTGCACGACGGTCGCCGAGACGTCGTCCAGCAGATGGGCGTCGTCGACCGCGACGACCTGCGCGCCGTCCAGCGCCTCGGCAGCCCGGCGCAGCAGCGCGGAGGGGCTCGCGCCGGCGGGCTCCGGGAGTCCGCCGAAGGCGCCCAGCGGCAGGGCGCGTGCGGACGCCGTGCCGTACACCCAGCGCACCGTGCCGCCCCGCGCCTCGGCCAGGGCGCACGCCTCGCGGGCGAGGCGGGTCTTGCCCACGCCGGCCGGCCCGGCGAGTACGACGCCCGCGCCCGCGTCCCCCGTCCGCAGCGCGGACGCGATGAACCGCAGCTCCTCGTCCCGGCCGGTCAGCGGCCACTCCGGTGCCATTCCCGGAGCGTACAAACGCCCACCGCGCGCGGCATGGGGCCGCCCGGTCCCTCCGTCCATCGGGTGACGGAGGAATTCGAGTACCCGGCTACTCATGCCCGCCGGCCGCGCGGCGGCCACGCTCGACTCGCCGGGCGTGGCCACGGCCGGCGGGCAGGACGGGAGGGGCGGTATGGGAGACATCACGCGGTCCGAGTCGACGGCGCGGGCCGACGGCGCTGCGGCGCCCGCGGGGGACGTGATCGGCAGGCTGGCGGCGGGCGCGTTCGTGGTGGGCGGACTGGCGTCGCTGGTGCCGGCCGTCTGGCTGCCCACTTCGGCGCTGGGCGGCATGGACGAGCCGACGTACGCCGACATCTCCGGCGCCGGCGGCGGCTGGCTGGTGTGGCATCAGCTCAACGCGCTGGGTGTGACGCTGGCGATGGTGGGCCTGAGCCTGATGGTGTGCCTGCTGGTACGGGACCGGGGCCGCCGCTGGGCGGCGTCGGGCGCCGCAGTCACCACGGTCGGCGGGGTGCTCTTCGCGCCGGGGGTCGCCGCGTTCGGCTACCTCGGGGCGTACGCCACGGAATCGGACGCCCTGAGCCGGGCGGAGGGCACGAAGCTGGTCGAGTACGTCAACGACCACGCCGGCGACGTCCTGATCCTGCTGATCCCGGGGGTCATCCTCATCACCGCCGGGCAGTTGCTGCTGGCGGTGGCGCTGTGGCGGGGCGGCACCGTGCCCGTCTGGTACGTGGGGGCGATGGCGGTGCTGAACCTGGTGTCCTTCTTCGTACCGGGGCGCGTCTCGGGATGGTGCGTGGCGGTGCTGATCGTGCTGTACGGGTGGCTGGTGCGCCTGGTGTGGACGGGGGCGCGGGCGCCCGCGTAGCGGCCGGGGGTGGAGGAGAGGACCGGCCCGCGCCCCCGTGGGCGCGGGCCGGTCGACGCCCGTCTGCCGCTTACTCCCCGGAGTCGATCGTGGGCCGGCGCAGCTGTACCTCGGCGCCCGTCTGCTTGAAGGACTCCGCGGACACCGGGACGAGCACCGCGTCGCGGTGGAAGTCCCGCAGGTTCACCGAGCCGCAGCTGATCATCGTCGCGGTGAGCTTCGCCCGCGTCCGCTCCACGTTGTCGTACAGGCTGCCGGCGTACGGCACATAGCCGTCGACGCCCTCCTCGAAGGCCATCCCGCCGCGCTGGCCGTAGCGGGCCTCGTTCTGCGCGCGCCGCGAGCCCTCGCCCCAGTACTCCTTGTACCACTGGCCGCCGATCTGCGTCTTGCGGGACGGGCTCTCGTCGAGCCGGGCGAAGTAGCGGCCGAGCATGATGAAGTCCGCGCCCATCGCCAGCGCCATCGCCATGTGCGAGTCGTTGAGCAGGCCGCCGTCGCAGCACAGCGGCACGTAAACCCCGGTCTCCCGCGCGTAGGCGTCGCGCGCCTCGACCACGTCGAGCAGCGCGGACGCCTGCCCGCGGCCGATGCCCTTCTGCGCCCGGGTGGTGCAGATGGCCCCGCCGCCGATGCCGACCTTCACGAACGCGGCCCCGGCGTCGGCCAGATAGCGGAAGGCCCGGCCGTCGACCACGTTGCCGGCGCCGACGAGGACGTCGTCGCCGTACGCCTCCCGGGCGAACTCCAGGGTGTTGGCCTGGTAGACGGAGTAGCCGTCCGAGGAGTCCAGGCACAGCACGTCCGCGCCGGCCTCCACCAGCGCGGGGATCCGGTCCTTGAAGTCACGGGAGTTGATCCCGGCCCCCACCCGCAGCCGCTTCTCGCCGTCCACGGTGGCGCGGTGGTACGTCTTGTGGGCCTGGTAGTCCCTCTTGAGGACCAGGGAGACGACCCGGTCGTCCTCGAGCACCGGCAGTACGTCGAGATGGTGGCGCCAGATCAGCTCGTTCGCCTCGGACAGCGACACCGAGGCCGGCGCGGTGACCAGGGTGTCCCTGGCCCGCATCCGGTTGCGGGCGCTCTCCTCGGCCCCGTGGCGCTCCAGATGGAAGTCGTCGAGGCTGATGACGCCCAGGAAGTCGCCGTCGGGCTCCCCGCTGCCGGTCACCACGGCCACGCCCTGCTCGGTGTCGGCCAGCCGCCGGGCGACCTCGCCGAGCGGCGTGTGCGGGGCGACGGTGACATCGCCGGTCCGGAAGCCGGCCTTGTGCCGCTTCACGGCCAGCACGTCCGCGGCCTGGTCCTCGATCTGCTGGTTCTGGTGGATGAACGACAGCCCGCCGACCTGGGCCAGCGCCACCGCCAGCGTCGGAGACGACACGGCCTGCATGATGGCGCTCACCATCGGGGTGGCGATGCGGATCGCCGGCTCCTCGCCGACCCGGTGGCGCACCAGCGGTGCCCCGAGATCCACGTTGTCCGGTGTGCAGTCTTCCGTGGTCAGGCCCGGGATGAGGAGGTACTCGCTCAGCGTGCGGGAAATCTCGGGAAGGATTCTCACGTGGTCTCCAGGGAAGGAGCCTGCGCACCGGTCGACGGGGAACGGCGAGGCTGCTGCGGGCAGTGCGGGTCGGCGCCGGCCGGTCGCGCACTGTCGGAAGCAGGCACTCTGCACATCGAGGAGAGCGGGCGCGCCCGGCGTGGCAGTGCTCGCACGCACGACCGGTCCGGCAGCGAGGGCGCGACGGGCCCGGATCCGCACGGTGCTGCACAGGCGCTGACTTCCATCACGCCATGCGCGATCTTACCGCGCCGTGCTGCCCGCCCGGCACGCGGGGGATCTTGACGGACGGGGCAACCGCCGGGCGATCATGGCGTATGACCCGCGCCCTGTCGACGCCCCCCGTCATCGTCTCCGGCTCGCTCGCCGGCTCCCCCCAGCCCGTGCTGGCCGCCGCCCGGGGACTCGTGCTGCGCCCCTGGGACCCGGCCGACGCACCGGCGTTCCTCGCCGCCTACCAGGACGCGGAGATCCGCCGCTGGCACACCCGCCGCCCCTCGACCGAGGGTCAGGTAAGGGAGTGGTTCGAGGCGTACGGCGAGGACTGGGAGCGGGAGCGGGGCGGACACTGGGCGGTGACGGACGACGGCGGCACGGTCCTCGGCCGGATCGCCCTGCGGGGCTTCGACTTCGACGACGGTGTGGCGGGCGCCGCCTACTGGGTACTCCCGGCGGCCCGCGGCGCCGGTGTCGCGTCGTCCGCGCTGGCGGCGCTCACGGCGTGGGCCCTGGACGACGCCGGTTTCGCCCGCCTGTACCTGGACCACTCGACGCGCAACCACGCCTCCTGCCGCGTCGCGACGAAGTCCGGCTACGCCCTGGAGGGCACCATGCGCAGCGCCGCACTGCACGACGACGGCCGCCACGACATGCACCTGCACGCACGCGTCCGGGAGGCCTGACCCGGGCCGCCCGGCCCACCGGGCGGATACGTGGATACTGACGTGGTGCGCCAAGCATTCGCCCACGACGCAGTGGTGACCCTGGAGGAGGGCGGCGACGAACGCGCCCCGGGAGCGGCCATCACGGCCGCACTCTGCGGCCACTGGAACCACGAACCACCGTGCCCGTTAGCCCCGCACCACACCGCCACACAACGCTCCGGCGACGAGGTGCACCTACGCGTACTCTTCGCCACCGAACCGGAAGCCGAGACCGAAGTCCGCACCCGGATCGAGACAGCCCTCTCCCACGGCCGCCTCGACGCCCCGGACGGACCCCCCACGCGCTGGCGACTCCGCAGCGCACGCCCCGACGCGGTCCGCGAGGACGAGACCGAACACGCCGAGCGACTACGGCTCGAGCCGTAGACCGGAGTCCGCCTGGAAGCCGTCCCCCCGCCTCACGCGCGCGGCTCCGCGACGAGTCGGGCGAAGTCGGGTGCGAAGACTGTCATCCAGTGCGGGTGCAGGCGGTAGTAGACCACCTCGTTCTCCCAGTCGAAGAGGTCATCGCCGTAGAACTCCTTGAAGTACGCGAGCAGGTCCGGCCAGTCCGCGGCCGGATCGCGGTCCGGCGGGTTGAGGATCTCCACCGTGCCGTGCGTGAACACGCCCAGGTCCTCGCCGCGCATGTGGGCGACGCTGGCGGCGGGCCGGGCGGCCAGATGGCGGGCCTTGGCCGCGGTACGGGCCGTGCCGAAGTGCCACTTCCCGCGCAGGAAGTGCCCGTCCACCCCGCTGATCCGGGGCTCGCCCTTCGCCGTGACGGTGGACAGGGCCAGGGTGCACATGCCGGTGAGTACCCGGGTGAGCTGCGCGGCGGTCAGGGTGCGGTCGGCGTTGATGATGGAACGGAGGTGCGAGGTGGAGCCCGCCAGGGAGGCGTCGAGGAGGGTCTGGAGCCGTTCGAGGTCTTCCGGGGTTTCACGCATGGGGGTTCCTTGTCTGTCCGCGGAACCGGCCCGCGTCGTCGTCGGGCCGTCCCGAAACAGCCATGATCGAGGCAAAACCCGACACCTCGTGTCCGCTATCCCGGCGCCCGCGTGTCGCACGGCCCGGCAACCGCCCTCGACGGAGCGTGCCGGGTGCCGTTTGACCTGAAGCGTGGTTCAGCTCCTAGCGTCGTCCGAGGACGAGAAGGAGGAACCACTGTGACGACATTGGTGACGGGCGCCACGGGCAACACCGGACGCCACGTGGTGGCGGAGCTGGTCCGCCGCGGCGAGGCCGTGCGGGCTCTGACGAGGGATCCGGCGGCCGCCTCGCGACGGCTTCCGGCCGGCGTGGAACTGGTGGCCGGAACACACACCGCGCCGGAGACACTGGGTCAGGCGCTCGGGGGTGTCAGCCGGTTGCACATCACCGTGACCGCCGGACTCGCCGAGGCCGGGCCCGAGTTGGTGCGGCGGGCGGTGGAGGCGGGCGTGCGCCGCATCACCGTGGTGTGGGGCGGCTGGGTGGGTCCCGTCGAGAAGGCCGTGGCGGACTCCGGCGCGGAGTGGACCCGCCTCGAGCCGCAGGAGTTCATGTCCAACACGCTCACCTGGGCCGACTCGATCCGGACCGAGGGGGTGGTGCGCGAGCCGTACGACCATCCCAGCGCGCTCGTGCACGAGGGCGACATCGGCGCGGTGGCGGCCGTGGCGCTGCTCGACGAGGGCCACGCGGGCCATGCCTACAACCTCACCGGACCCCAGGCCCTGACCCCGCGCGAGCGGATCGCGACCCTTTCCCGCGCGACCGGGCGCGACATCGCCTTCGACCCGATCACGCACGCACAGGCCGTCGACCGGCTCATGGCGACGGGCGTGTCCCGGGAAGACGCCGATTACGTCATCGGCTGGTACGCGGCCCCCACCGAGGACGCCACGACGGTCGACGACACGGTCGCGCGGATACTCGGCCGCCCCGCGCGCACGTTCGCCGAGTGGGTCACCGAACACACGGACCGCTTCCGGACGCCGCCGGCCGACGCGGCGACCGTTCGGGCACTGATGAACAGTTCGGCGCCGATCTCGGCGTTCGACCCCCCCTCGCGGGCCCGGCGGGCGATCTGGCGTTCCTGGTCTGTC
>NZ_JBFAXR010000217.1:0-7737 GCF_040680895.1 Streptomyces sp. NPDC051940
GAAGCTTCCCGTGGGTGTTGGTGGGGGCGGGCCGAAGCCCGCGGCCGCGGGTGGGCCGTCCGCCGCGGAGGTCCCGGGTGTGAGCGGGCCGTCCGGCGTTTGAGGACGAGGCGCGGAGCGCCGACCGGGGGGCCGGGGGCGGAGCCCCCGCAGCGGGAGGTGGGCCGGGGGCAGAAGCCCCCGCGGCGGGAGGTGGGGCGCGTGCTGCGGCTGCGCGAGGCGCGGGGCGGGGTTAGCGTCGAACCGCGGCGCACCTGTCTGCTACCGCCCGGAGGCCCCCCGCCTCCAGGCGGTCGCGCCGTCACCATCCGGCCGCACGACGAGCGGCCACGGCGGCCGGGTCCGGAGAGGACCCGGCCGCCCCGTGTTCCGTAACGCTCCGTTGCCGCACCGAGATCGATCCGAGATCCGGAAAGCGGATCCCGTACGGCCCGCGGACCGTCAGACCGGCGTCAGTTGAACCCGAAGGGGAGGACGACGCCGATGTTCAGGCGGATCGCAGTGGCCGTGGCAGCCGGGGTGCTGCTGCTCTCCGGATGCGGTGCCGGCGCGGGCGGCTCCGACGACAAGTCCGCCGCCAAGTCGAAGGGCAGCGCCGCGCAACCCGACAGCGGCGGCGGCGCCGTCGCCCCCGGTCTCGGCGGCGGGGACGCCGAGGGCGCGCAGAAGGCGGACCCCGAGGCGAGGGACTTCGCCCCCGCCCGCGACATGGTCTCGACCTTCGCGCTGGACGTGGACACCGCCTCCTACCAGTACGCCCGCCGCACCATCCAGGACGGCCGGCTGCCCCAGCCGGACACGGTCCGCACCGAGGAGTTCGTCAACAGCTTCCGGCAGAACTACCCCGAGCCCGAGGGCGACGGCTTCTCCGTCACCACCGACGGCGCCCGCGCCCCCGGCGAGCAGGGCTGGTCCCTGATGCGCGTCGGCCTGGCCACCCGCTCCGCCACCAACGCCTACGGCAGCGACCGCCGCGCGCCGGCCGCGCTGACGTTCGTCATCGACATCTCCGGCTCGATGGCCGAGCCCGGCCGCCTCGACCTCGTACGCGAGGCCCTGCGGCTGACGACCGACGAGCTGCGCCCCGACGACTCGGTGGCCATCGTCACGTTCAGCGACGAAGCCGACGTCCTGCTGCCCATGACCCGACTGTCCGAGGGCAACAAGAACGAGGTCCGCGCCGCCATCGAGAAGCTGCGGCCCACCGACAGCACCAACCTCGCGGCCGGCGTCGAACTCGGCTACGAGCAGGCCGTCGAGACCCGCCGCGAGGGCGCCACCAACCGCGTCGTGCTGCTCTCCGACGCCCTCGCCAACACCGGCGAGACGGACGCCGACGCCATCCTCGACCGGATCGGCGACGCCCGCCGCGACCACGGCATCACCCTCTTCGGCGTAGGCGTGGGCAGTGACTACGGCGATGAGCTGATGGAGCGCCTCACCAACCACGGCGACGGCCACACCAGCTACGTCTCCGACCTCGACCAGGCCCGCCGGGTCTTCGTCGACCAGCTTCCCCGCAACATCGATCTGCGCGCCCGCGACGCCAAGGCGCAGGTGCGGTTCGACGAGTCGACGGTGGAGCAGTTCAAGCTGATCGGTTACGAGAACCGGGCCGTCGCCGACGAGGACTTCCGCAACGACCGCGTCGACGGCGGCGAGATCGGCCCCGGCCACACGGTGACCGCGCTGTACGCCGTACGGCTCAAGGAGGGCGCCTCCGGCCATGTGGCGACCGCGACCGTCCGCTGGCTGGACCCGAAGAACCGTTCCCCGCACGAGGAGTCCCGCAGCATCGAGGCCCCGGCGCTGGGCGGCGAGCTGTGGGGCGGGGCGGACGAGCGCTTCCAGGTGGCCGTGCTCGCCGCGTACTTCGCCGACGCCCTGCGCGGCGGTACCGGGACCGCGGAGCGGGGCGCCGGCGCGACCGGCCCGCTGCCCGGTGCCCCCACCATCCAGGAGCTGTCCCGGCGGGCCGCCGCCCTGTCCGCCCGGCTGGAGGACCGGCAGGTGACCGAGCTGGGGGAGACCATCGACCGGGCCGTCGCACTGGTGAGCTGACGGCCGCAGGACACCGCGCCCGGCTGAGCCCGTAGGACGGGGGGTGCTCAGCCGGGCGCGGCATGTAGCCGCCGGGAAGACCGTGACAGAACCACGTCAAGCGCCCGACAGCCACCTGCGCCGAGCGCATAACAGGCCCCCATCCGTTCCCCCCGGGCCGGACGCTGGTTAGGCTGTCGCCGGGTTCCGGGAACCGGCAGTCTGGATGCGGTCCCGGTCTCCGGATTCTGGCAACGGGGAGCGCGATGACACGGCGGGGCAAGGAACTCACGCCCGAATTCCTGGGTGACTACGCCAAACTGCTCGGCGACGTCTCCACCACCGGCCGACTGCTGCGCCGCCCCGAGCTGGACGCCCTGCGCGAGCTGGGCGAACGCGCCGCCGAGGCCGGGCACAGCCTGCGCGACCTCGTCGGCCTCTATCTGGCCGAGACCCGCCGCTGCTGGCCGGAACTCCCCGGCGTGGCCCGCACCGGCGTCACCGTGCTCGCGGCCGTGGAGTCGGCCGTCGGCGCGCTCGGCGAGGGGCATGAGCGGGCGCAGCGCCTCGCGGTGCGGCTGGAGGAGGCCGAGCGGCGCGAGTTCATCGACGATCTGCTGTACGGGCGCAGCGACCCGGGGCGGCTGGCGGAGCGCGCGATGCGCTTCGGGCTGCGGCTGGGCGGGACGCACGCGGTGGCCGTCGCGGTGGGGGAGGCGCCGGGGTACGACGACGTGCACCCGCTGGCGCGGCGTGTCGAACGGGAGCTGCTGGGCCGCTTCGGGGAGCGGGACGTCCTGCTGTCCACCAAGGAGAGCCGGCTGGTGTGCATCGCGGCCGGCAGCGAGCAGGCGGTGCTGGAGGCGTTCGCCGCCGTCGCGCGCCGGCCCGGCGCCGGGTACGAGGCGGCCCGGCAGGTCGCGTTCGGCCGCGGCCACGCGGGGCCGGGCGGAGTGGTGCGCAGTTACGAGGAGGCGCTGGCCGCCCTGGACACCGCCGCGCGGCTCGGGTTGGACGGGCCGCTGCTGCGGGCCGCCGAGCTGCTGGTGTTCCCGGTGCTGCTGCGCGACCGGGACGCGATGACCGATCTGGTGCGCTCGGTGCTGGGCCCGCTCACGCAGGCCCGCGGCGGCGCGGAGCCGCTGCTGGAGACGCTGCAGGTGTGCGCCGCGTCGGGCTATGTGAACGCGGAGGCCGCCCGCCGCCTCGGCCTGTCGGTGCGCACGCTCACCTACCGCCTCGAGCGCATCAGGATCCTCACGGGTTACGACCCGGGCGACGCCCTGCACCGCTACACCCTGGAGACCGCGGCGATGGGCGCCCGGCTGCTGGGGTGGCCGGGCGAGGCCATGTAGGCGGGCGGCGCCGCTCGTTGCCGGTCTCCGGCAGTGACACGGCGGGCGGTCGGCTGGCAGCATCCCTCCAGGGGGTGGGCGATGTCCGGGGAGCTGATCGACGGCCGGTACGAGCTCGGGGAGCGGCTGGGCACGGGCGGGATGGGCGAGGTGTACCGGGCCCGGGACCGGCTGCTCGGCCGCGAGGTGGCCGTCAAGCTCATCACGCCGCCGGTGGACCCGGAGCGGGCGGGAGCCGACGAGTACGACGAGCTGCTGGCCCGCTTCACCCGTGAGGCGCGGGCCGCCGCGGCGCTGGACAGCCCGTACTGCGTCACCGTCCACGACCACGGCACCACCACCCGGTCCGGGGTGGAGCGCCCGTACCTCGTGATGGCCCTGGTCGACGGCCGCACCCTGGAGCGGATCCTGCGCGACGAGGGGCGCGTCCCCTGGCGCCGGGCGCTGACCTGGGCCGGGCAGCTGTGCGCGGCCCTGGCCGCGGCCCACTCGGCCGGCGTGGTGCACCGGGACATCAAGCCCGCGAACGTCATGGTCGTAGCCCCGGACCCGGCCGACCCCGGCGGCCACGGCACGGTGCAGGTGCTCGACTTCGGGATCGCCCGGTTCGCGGAGGAGGTCGCGCTCGACGACCGGCTCACCCGCACCGGCGCCATGCCCATCGGCAGCGTGCACTACCTCGCGCCCGAGCGGTTCCGCGGGGAGCGCGGCGACGAGCGCGGTGATCTGTACGCGCTGGGCTGTGTGCTGTACGAACTGCTGGTCGGCCGGCCGCCGTACGTCGGCACGGCCGCGCAGGTGATGTACAACCACCTGCACGACGTACCCCTGCGCCCGAGCCGCGCCGTGGCCGGGCTGCCGCCCGCCGTCGAGCGCCTGGTGCTGCGCCTGATGGCCGCCGACCCCGCGGACCGCCCGGGCGACGCGGCGCGGGCGGGGGAGGAGATCCGGGCGGCGCTGGCGGCCGGGGCCGAGCCGGCTTCGCCGGCGCGCCCTGCGAACCCGGCGCTCTCGCCCGCCACCCCGCCCCCCGGGCCTCTGCCCGCGACCCCGTCCCCGGCGGCGTCCCGCCCCGCACGCCGGCCGCCGTCGCCCGCCGCTCGCCGGTCCCACGCCGGCAGAGCACCGGGACGCGCCGCCGCCCCGTGGCCGGCCCTCGTCCGTACGCCCGCGCCCCAGGCTGCGACGGCCCGGCGCACCAGCTCGCTGATGCGGCCCCTCGCCGCCGCCCTCGCGATGATCGCCGCCGTGGCGGGCGGGGTCGGACTCGCGGTCAGCGGAACGAACGCCGACTCGCACGGTGAGGGTGCGGCACCACCCGCCCCGGTGGCGAGCAGTGCCGCCCCGTCCCCGGAGGCCGTTGCGGAGCTGGCTGGCCCGTACCAGCTCGGCGCCGCCGGCTCGAAGCCCGCGCTGAAGCCCATGGTCCAGGTGATGGAACGGGCCCGCGCCGCCGCGCTGAGACGCGGGCTGCCCGGCCCCGAGATCGTGCCGCTGCCCGTGGACGGCAGCACCTGGAGCAGCGCCGCCCCGCGACTGCTGGCCGCCGTCGGCGACACCGGAGAGGTGGACTCCGACGACTTCTTCGATTCGGGGGCCGTCCTGCTCAGCTCGTGCGACGTGCCGGACTCCCTGGCCGCGACGGACTACGACGAGGAGGGCTGGGTTGCGCAGTACCTCGACGAGAACCGGGGCGCCCGCCGGGTGTTCGTCCGCGCCGGCCCGAGCGATCGGGCCCTCTCGTGGCTCATCGACGAGCTGAAGTCCGCCGGCATGAAGGTGAAGACGGACCGCGGCACCGACTGGAAGAGCCCCGCCGCCTTCGCCGCCGCCGTCGCGGCGTACGGCCCGGACGCGGTCGTCATGGGCGAGGACCTCGGCCGCGAGTGGCTCGACGCCGTGGACGCCCGCTTCCGCGGGCTCAGGGTCTTCCTGCCGGAGAACGCCCCGCACTGCCTGGGCGACAGGCCCGTCGCGGACACCCCCGAGGGCTGGCTCACCGCCCGTGGCCACTACTCCGTGGAGGCCGATCCGGACCGCAACCGCCGCGACCGGGTCACCAAGGCCCTGGGCGCGAAGCTCGCGGCGCTGCCCTATGCCGTCGAGACGTACGACACCACCATGGCCGCGCTCGGAGCCTGGCCCGGTACGGACGGCGACGGGGCGGGACCCCGCGACGAGTTGCGCACGCGGCTGCTCAACGAGCGTGCGCCCCGCATGCTCGTCGCCACCTGGCATGACACGTACGAGGCGGAGAGCCGTGCGCCCGTCTGGATCGACGAGCGGCGCGACGGGCACTGGCGGCAGGTCGCGTCCACGATGGTCGAACGCTACATGGGCTGACGTGGGACACCGCCGGCCCGCCGGGAGTGATCGCCCAGGCCGTCAAGGAGGGGTCAACACTGCCGGGTTCGGGCAATGCGGCCCGCATGCCGCCGCTGTCACCATCCTTCCTGTCCGGGCCCGGGCGTCGATGCCCTCGACGGGGGTGAGGGCATCGACGCGTGGAGGGGGGCGTCGATGCCCGCTCCGGGAGCGGGCCGCCCGTCGGCGGCGAGGCGGGACACTTCGGGCCCGAGCCGCAGGCGACGAGGCGGACACCTCGGACCCTAGTCGCCGATGTGATCGCGGAGAACGGCCGCATGGTGCACGCTCGGGGGCGTGGTGACACTCCCCGACCAGATCCAGCCCGCCGAACCCGGCCTCCCCTCCGGCCACATGGTCGTCTGCGGCGACGACGCCCTCGCCGAGCGGATCGCCGCCGAGCTGACACACACGTACGGGCAGCAGGTGCGGCTCGTACAGGAGGAGCCCGACGACCGGGCGTTCGCCGGTGCGGGTGTGCGGCGGGCCGCCGCGCTCGCGCTCGTGTACGACGACGACCAGCGCAACGTCGACGCCGCGCTGCGGGCGCGCCGGCTCAACCCGCGGCTGCGGCTGGTGATCCGGCTCTACAACCGCCGGCTCGGCGGCTATCTGGAGCAGCTGCTCGACCGGGCCGGGGCGCCGGCAGCCGGTGGACAGGCCGAACGGCAGGCCGCCGACGCCTCCACCACCGTGCTGTCCGACGCCGACACCGCCGCGCCCGCGCTGGTCGCGGCCGCCGTCGCCGGTACCAGCAAGGTCGTACAGGCCGACGGGGTGATGCTGCGGGCGGCGGAGCGGCCGCCCGGCGAGGCCGGCCGGCCCAGGGCGTTGTGCACGCTGGCCGTGCTGCGCGGCGCGGGCGGGACGCCGGTGCTGCTGCCCTCGGACGAGGAGGCGGAGGGCGCCGGGCAGACGGTCGTCGCGCTGGAGGCCGTGACGCCCGCGGTGGCGCCCGTGCGGGCGCCGTGGCGGCCGGGGCGGGTCGCGCTGCCGCTGCGGACGCTGTTCTCGGCGCGGCTGCGCTGGTCGCTCGCCGGGGTGGTGCTCGCGCTCGGGGCGCTCTCCGTGGCCGGGTGGCTGACCGGGCAGGGCACGCCGCTGCACGTGGCCTACCAGTCGCTGCTCGACCTGTTCGCCATCAACGACCCCGCCGTCGGCCAGCCCGCCTCGCGCAAGGCGCTGCAGCTGCTCTCCGGGCTGATGGGGCTGCTGTTGCTGCCCGTGCTGGTGGCCGCCGCCATCGAGGCCCTGGGCACGTTCCGCACCGCCTCCGCGCTGCGCCGGCCGCCGCGCGGGCTGTCCGGCCATGTGGTGCTGCTGGGCCTGGGCAAAATCGGCTCCCGGGTGCTCGCCGGGCTGCGGGAGCGGGGCATCCCCGTGGTGTGCGTGGAGGCCGATCCGCAGGCGCGCGGGGTGGCGCTGGCGCGGCGGCTCCATGTGCCGACCGTGATCGGTGACGTGACCCAGGACGAGGTGCTGCAGGCCGCGAAGATCCGCCGGGCCTCGGCGATCCTCGCGGTGACGAGCGACGACTCCACGAACCTGGAGGCGGTCCTGGGCAGCCGGGCGGAGAACCCGACGCTGACGGCGGTGCTGCGGCTGGCCGACGACCAGTTCGCCACGGCGGTCTATCGCACCCTGCGCGACTCCCACCCCGGCGGGGTGACGCGCAGCCGCAGCGTGTCCGCGCTGGCCGCGCCGGCGTTCGCCGGGGCGATGATGGGGCGGCAGATCCTGGGTGCGATCCCCGTCGAGCGGCAGGTGCTCACCTTCGTCGCGGTCGACGCCTCGGGGCATCCGGAGCTGGAGGGGCGCACGGTCGCCGAGGCGTTCCGCCCGGGTGCGTGGCGCATCCTCGCGCTGGACGTCGGCGGTACGGAGGGGCACTTCCACTACGTCGTGTTCGGCACGGTCGTCTTCGCGATGTTCGCCGGCTTCCACTTCTGGTGGCCGAAGATGACGGGCAAGATGCTCG
>NZ_JBFAXR010000218.1:0-7562 GCF_040680895.1 Streptomyces sp. NPDC051940
GGCGCTTCTCCACGCTGGCGCTGGGCTCCGTCACGGTGCTCGTCGTCACCGGGACCTACCAGGCGTGGCGCGGGGTCGCCCGCGGCCCTCAGTGCCCGGCCGCCAGCTCCGCCACCCCCGCGACGCGGGTGTAGACGCCCGGGTTGCCGGGCTCGCCGCAGCCCGTGCCCCAGGAGACGAGCCCCACCAGTCGGTCGCGAACCACGAGCGGGCCGCCGGAGTCCCCCTGGCAGGCGTCCTTGCCGCCCTCGGGCAGTCCCGCGCACAGCATGGTGCCCGCCAGATACGTACCGTCAGGTGTGCCCGCCGGGTAGGCGGTCGCGCACGCGGCGTCGTCCATCACGCCGACGCGCGCGGAGCGCAGGGAGGTGGCGTAGCTGCCGTCGCCGCGGGTGTCGCCCCAGCCGAAGACGCGGGCGCGGCCGCCGGGTGCGTACGCCTCGTCCCGGGCCTTTTCGGCCATCCGGATGGGCTTGCCCGCCTTGACGGGCCGGGAGAGCGTGAGGACGGCGATGTCGCCGGCGTTGGTCCAGGGGTCGTAGCCGGGGTTGACCCAGATCCGGCTCGGTTCGATCTCCTCGCCCTCCTCGCCGTCGAGATCGCCGCGCCCGGCGATCACCCGCAGGTCGGTCACCTCCTCGTACGGCACGCCCAGCACCCGGTGCCCGAGGCAGTGCGCGACGGTGACGACCTTCACGGGGGAGACGAGCACGCCGGCGCAGTACTGGCCGGAGCGGGCGTCCCCGAACCGTTCGCGGCTGGCCAGGGCCACGATCCACGGGCTGTCGTCGATCGGCACGGGGTGCCCGCCGACCACCACGCCGTCCGCCGTCGCGGGGGCCGGCTCCGGCAGGGCGAGGCCGGCGAGGGCCGTGAGGACGGTGAGGGCGACCGGTATCGGGCGGCGGTGACGGCGCATCGGGCGAGGACGACGGCGCATCGGGTCTCCTTACGCGCTCATACGGACGGCACGCGCCCCCGGGGGCCCCGAAACGCGACTGAGGCTGAGGGCGCGTGCCCTCAGCCTCAGTCAGCGGGATGCTCGCCGCACCCCGTGCGGCCGTCAGTCCAGGTAGTCGCGGAGCACCTGGGAGCGCGACGGGTGGCGC
This sequence comes from Streptomyces sp. NPDC051940, assembly GCF_040680895.1. Taxonomy (NCBI): domain Bacteria; kingdom Bacillati; phylum Actinomycetota; class Actinomycetes; order Kitasatosporales; family Streptomycetaceae; genus Streptomyces; species Streptomyces sp. NPDC051940. Next base: position 1,110 of record NZ_JBFAXR010000218.1, read on the forward strand.
AGCTTCGACATGGTCTTCGACTCGATCTGGCGGATCCGCTCGCGGGTCACGCCGTAGACCTTGCCGATCTCGTCGAGGGTCTTGGGCTGGCCGTCGGTCAGACCGAACCGCATCGAGACCACACCCGCCTCACGCTCGGAGAGCGTGTCCAGTACGGAGTGCAGCTGCTCCTGCAGAAGGGTGAAGCTGACCGCGTCGGCGGGCACGACGGCCTCGGAGTCCTCGATGAGGTCACCGAACTCGCTGTCGCCGTCCTCGCCCAGCGGGGTGTGCAGGGAGATGGGCTCGCGGCCGTACTTCTGGACCTCGATGACCTTCTCCGGGGTCATGTCGAGCTCCTTGGCCAGCTCCTCCGGGGTGGGCTCGCGGCCCAGGTCCTGGAGCATCTGGCGCTGGACGCGGGCCAGCTTGTTGATGACCTCGACCATGTGCACCGGGATACGGATGGTGCGGGCCTGGTCGGCCATCGCGCGGGTGATCGCCTGCCGGATCCACCAGGTGGCGTACGTGGAGAACTTGTAGCCCTTGGTGTAGTCGAACTTCTCGACGGCGCGGATCAGACCGAGGTTGCCCTCCTGGATCAGGTCCAGGAAGAGCATGCCGCGGCCGGTGTAGCGCTTGGCCAGGGAGACCACGAGGCGGAGGTTGGCCTCCAGCAGGTGGTTCTTGGCGCGGCGGCCGTCCTCGGCGATGATCTCCAGCTCGCGCTGGAGCTTGGGGGCGAGCTTGTCGGCGGAGGCGAGCTTGTCCTCGGCGAACAGGCCGGCCTCGATCCGCTTGGCGAGCTCGACCTCCTGCTCGGCGTTGAGGAGCGGCACCTTGCCGATCTGCTTGAGGTAGTCCTTGACCGGGTCGGCGGTGGCGCCGGCCGCGGCGACCTGCTGCGCGGGGGCGTCGTCCTCGTCCTCGTCGGACAGCACGAAGCCCTCGGGGCCCTCGGACTCCTCGCCCTCGGCGGCGGGGGTCTCCTCGAACTCCTCGCCCTCGCCCTTCTCACCGGGCTTCTTGGCGGCGGTCTTCTTGGCGGTGGTCTTCTTCGCCGCGGTCTTCTTGGCGGCGGTCTTCTTGGCAGCCGTCTTCTTGGCGGCTGCCTTCCTGGCCGGCTGCTCCTCGGACTCCGACGCGTCGTCGGCGACCGCGTCGAGCTCGCTGTCGGCGGGGTCGGCCGGAGCGGCGGCCGTGGCGGTCGTCTTCTTGACGGCCGTCTTCGCGGCGACCGTCTTCTTGGCAGCGGCCCGTGGGGCACGCTTCTCGGTGCTCTTCGCCGTAGCGGTCTTACGGGTGCGCTTCGGCGCCTCTGCGGCACTGACCATCAGTGTCACACCCTCCTCTTCGAGGACCTGGTTGAGGCTGCGCAGGACGCTCTTCCACTGGGAGGGCGGGATCTCGTCCACCAAGAAGGCACGACGCACGTCATCGCCGGCGATCTGCCCCTCGGCCTTTCCCCGCTCGATGAGTGCCATGACGGACTCGGCTTCGGCGATCTCCGGCGGGAGCGTACGGGATGTGCTGGCCGACACGAACAACCTCTCGAAACGATGGAAACGACCGGCGGCGGGGATGGACCGCCGGTGGTGTGCTGTATGCGGTAGCGGCGCGGACCCGGCCGGGGGGAATGCGGCGGCTCGGTGGAGCCGGCGGATTCTTCGGTTCGGGAAGCACAACCACCTCTTAGGTCATCGCGCCTTCCCCGAGAGCGTTACGCCCAATCCGCGTGGCCCGGATCACACACTCATTCCAGCCTCTCATACGGCGTGTCGCCGGAACCCGCAGGGTGCGGGTTCCGGCGACACGCCGGCCGGCGGAGCCGGCGGCAGCTCGGGGGTGGTGGTGCCGCCGGGTGGCGTCGTCAGTGCTCGCGGGGAGCGGGGACGACGCGCTCGAGCGGACCCATGTCCGTGTGTACGGAGAGCAGCTGGCGCATCGCGTTCTCCGCGGCGGTGCCGTCGCCCGAGGCCAGGGCGTCGACGATCCGCAGGTGGTGCGCGACGGCGCTCTCGCTGGGGCGGTCGCAGCCGCCGGCGGGGCCGCCGGAGACCTGCAGGGCGGAGGTGACGACGCCGGAGAGGTGCTCCAGCATGCGGTTGCCCGCGACCTGCAGGATCAGGGCGTGGAACTCGGCGTCGGCGCGGGAGAACGTGACGCTGTCGCCCTGCACCAGGGCGTGGCTCATGATCTCCGCCATGTCGGCCAGGCGCTGCTGGACGTCCTCGCGGCCGTGGCCGGCGGCCAGCCGGGCGGCGAGCGGCTCGATGGTCCAGCGGAGCTCGCACAGCTCGCGGCGCTGGTCCTCGCGCTGCGGCCCGAAGGCCCGCCACTCGATGATGTCGGGGTCGAGGAGGTTCCAGTCGGAGACGGGGCGGACCCGGGTGCCGACGTTGGGGCGGGCGCTGACGAGGCCCTTGGCCTCCAGCACGCGCAGGGACTCGCGCACGACGGTGCGCGAGACCTCGAAGCGCTGCCCGATCTCCTCGGGGACGAGCGGGCGGTCGGCGCCGAGATCGCCGGAGACGATCATCTGGCCGAGCTGCTGGACGAGCTGCCCGTGCAGCCCGCGGCCACGGCTGGTGGCGGCGCGGCGGCTGGCGCGGGAGGCGAGGTCCGTGTCGGCGCGGTCCCACGCGGGGAGGGCGGCCGGCGCGGCGTGGACGGCTCCGCCGGCGGCGGGGATGGTCGCCCCCGCGGTCGCCGGGCCGTCGCCGTAGGGGTATCTGTCGAGCTCGCCCGGACCGGCGTAGCCGGAGTCGGAGGAACGAGCGGCGGTCATCATGGTCTGCGCAAGGGTACTCACGGATCCTTTGTCGGCGGGGGTCGTGCGGGCCTTGAGGGCTTTGGTGAAAAGCACACGAAAGGGTGATCGGCGATCACCTGATCATTGACGCCATTCTGGGCGGAAACGGTCCTTCGCTCGGGGCGGCGGCAAGCGTACGTACGAACGGTGCACAGGTGCTCTGGTGGGGTGGGTGGGTCGTACGGGGCGATGTGGAGGGGCGGATTCCGCGCGCGGAAGGGTGCCGCTCTCCCCCCGCGGGGGGCGCTCCGCCCGGGGCGGAGGGGGCGCCCGGCCCGCGGGGGCTCCGCCTGCGGAGTGGTCGCCCGGCCCGCGGGGGGACTCCGTCCGCGGGGGGCTCCGCCCGCGGAGGGGGCGCCCGGCCCGCGGGGGGCTCCGCCCGCGGAGGGGGTGGCGCTCTGCCCGCCGGGGGTGGCGCTCCGCCCGGACTCGGCCCGGAACCCACCGGAGGGGTGCTGCTGGACGCCGGGCGGCGGCCCCGCAGGCGGGCGGATCGCGGCTCGGCCGCGAACCCTATGGCTGACGCCCGGGCGCGAGCCACGGGGATCGGCAGAGGCCGATGCACCAGGGGGCGCGCCCCTGGGAGACCGGAGCCGAGGCACCGCCTCGGCAGCCGCGGAGGCTCCGCGGACGTAGCACCGGGCCGACAGCCCTCAGGCCCCGGAGACGCCGGCCTCCCTCAGAGCCCCGGAGACGCAGCACTACCACGGCAGCTCGTGGAGAGCAGCTGACGAAGCAACCGGGACCTCCTCAGAGGGCGGCATCTGCCCACCCCGCCGGCCTCACCCCCGGACCCACGCAGAGGGGCGCAGCCCCTGCCCCACAGGATGGGTCGATGCCCTATCGGATTGCGCAATGTCCTGGGAGTCGGCCCGGGCCGACCGGCTCGGGCGGAGCCCCGGGCGTCGACGGGGCCACGCGCGTACGGCGTGGGCCGACGAAGCAGAGCGCAGCCTCCGGCGCCGGCGCGGACCGACCGGATGGGGCAGAGCCCCGGACGTCGACGAGGGCCACGCGCGTACGGCGTGGGCCGACGAAGCAGAGCGCAGCCTCCGGCGTCGGTGCGGGCTGACCGGGCGGCGCGCTCTGGGCCGCCCGCCGGAGCGCGTCAGCGAGGGTGGGGAGGCGCTCCGCCAGGCCGCCAGCCCCGAGACCCGGCAGACACAGCAGTCGGGTCGGCGGCCCGACGGCCTCCGCAGATACGACACCAGGCCGACGGCGCCCAAGGCCCAGGAGACGCAACGACAGGGGCGGCGGCCGCTGGGGAGCCGGAGAAACAGTGCCCGAGGGCCGAGACGGAAGTCCTGTCCGCCCCCGACCGTCTCGCCCCGCTGGCGCAGGGGTGCAACGGCACCCACGGTCGGGCGGGCTCTCGGGCCTCTGAGCCTGCCCAGCGAGGGCACGCACCCGGCGTCAGCGCGGGCCGACCAGGTGAGCCGAGCCCCGGGGCGGCGGCGCGGGCCCACCGAATGAACCGAGCCCCAGGCGGCAGCGCTGGCCCACCGGACGGGCGGAACCCCCAGGCGGCAGCGCGGGCCCACCGAATGAACCGAGCCCCAGGCGGCAGCGCTGGCCCACCGGACGGGCGGAGCCCCCGGGCGGCGCCGCGGGCCCACCGGACGAGCCGAGCCCCCGGGCGGCGGCGCGGGTCGAGCGGTGATGGCGAGACCCGCGCGCCTGGTGCGGGGTGGGCGGGGGCCGTGTCAGCGGGGGCGGTGGTGGAGTGTGGTGAGCGTGTATGCCGTGAGGAGCGTGGTCAGGGTCAGCGTTAGGGCGTGGGCGTGGGGGTGGGCCGTGGGGGTCAGGAGGTTCGCCACGTGCGTCGGGGTGGCCGCCGGGAGGCGGAGGGCGTCGGGGGCCGCGTGGGCCAGGGCCGTGAGGGCGGGCGGGACGGCGACCGGGATCGTGAGGACCGCGATCACGCCCGCGAGCGTGGCGCGGAAGACCCCCGCCGCGAGCAACCCCGTCCACGCGCAGCCGACCGTGAGCCCCGTCCACGCCAGCAGCTGCCGGCCGCCGTCCGCCGGCAGGTCGACCACATCGCCGTACAGCACGAGCAACGCTGTCGCATCCGCGAGCAGGACCGAAAGGACGAGCAACATGGCCAGCCCCCCGCTCACGGCGAGCTTCGCCGCGAGCAGGGCGAGCCGCCGCGGCACGGCACCCAGCGCCGCCACGAGCGCCGGATACCGGTACTCCTGACCGAACGCGCACGCCCCGATCAGCCCCGCCCCGAGCGCCGTGGGCGGCAGGGGCAGGGCGGCGGGCCAGCCGGCCAGGAGACGCAGGGCGTGGTCACCGACGCCGGGCGGGTACGCACCGGCGAGGTACGCCGCGAGCACGAGCGATGCGGCGAGCGTGAGCGCGGCGGCGACCCGGGGGACGCGGGAGCCGCTCGCGGTACGGCGCAGCTCGTAGCGCAGCGGCTGCGCGGGAGCCGGGGGACGCTGCGGGCGGAGCGGCCCGCCGAGGGCCACGGCGGACGGCGCCACGACGGCTGCGGGCAGAGAATCCGCGGGCAAAGGGTCAGCGACCGGGGCCGCCACGTCCGAGGAGTCCGTCAGCCGGTGGAGCATGATCCCGTGGCGGAAGGCGATCTCGCCGACGGCCGCCGCACCCGTGCCGTAGACGGCGAGTTCGCCGCCGCCGCGCTCGACGACCTCGACGTGCCCCTGCGGCGTGCTCCCCGCACGGCTGAGGTACGTCGCGAGCTTGGCGGCCTGCGGTGTGCGCACGGTGACGCGGTGCCGCAGCCGGGTGGCGGCGAACTCCTCCGGGTCCTGGTCGGCGACGATCCGCCCGCCGCCGAGGGTGAGCACGCGATCCGCGTACCGGGCCGCCGTCCGCGCGTCACCGGTCGTGGTCAGCACCGTGAGCCCGTCGGCGGCGAGTTCGCGCAGCGTTCCGTGGAACCACGCCACCTCGCGGGGCGCCGGATCGCACCCCGGGTCGTCCAGGACGAGCGTGTGCGGATCGCCGAGCAGGGCGGCGGCGAGGCCCAGCCGGCGGTCCATGCTGAGGGACAGGGTGTCGAGCCGGTCGTCGGCGAGTCCGTCGAGGCCCACGCGGCGCAGGACGTGGTCCGCGCGGCCGACGGGAACGCCGACGGCGGCGCAGAGCATCCGCAACTGGTTGCGCAGGGAGCGGGCGGGATGGCCCTCGGTGTCGCCCAGCAGGACGCCGACCTCGCGGCCCGGGATGGGGATACGGCTGAGCGGCCGGCCGCGGAACAGCGTGGTGCCGCGCCCCGGCTCCCGCTGCAGCATGAGCCGCACGGCGGTGGTCTTGCCCGCGCCCTTGTCGCCGAACAGCGCGGTGACCTGGCCGGGTTCGGCGTCGAAGGTGAGTCCGTCGACCACCGGCGGCCGATGGGCGGTGGGCCGGCTGGTCAGTCCGATGACCTGGATCATGAGCACGCCCCCGAGGTGTCGAGACGCCCACGATATCGGGGCGAAAGGTACACATCGAGCACAACGCGGTACGCGTCCACACGCGGCGACATCCAGGACCCGGGAGACGGGTCACCCCGCGATCCGTCAACCACCCACACCGTGAGGGCTCGGGCGGGGCCCCCTGACGTACGTCAAGCGAAGCAGTACATCAGGGGGCCCCGACCTCACGGGCAAGGTCGACGCGCAGGCCAACTTCAGCAGTTCGGCCTC